>NZ_JACGBA010000018.1:0-45080 GCF_020137685.1 Campylobacter sp. RM9331 | reverse complement strand
CTTTTAGTTCCAAATGGGACATTTTTATTATCAGCATAATAAATTATTTCTTTTGCTACACGGCTTTTTACTAATAATTTTAAAGTTCCAAGCCCACCTACACCACTATCAAAAATTGCTATTTTATTTAGCATTTATATACCTTCTTGCATCTAAATATCTTGTATTCCAATATCTTACATTAAGGCTTTGAATTCTTGTTCCACCTTTTGAAGATAAATGTATAAAATTGTTATTTTCAAGATAAATTCCAACATGTAAGCCAAAAGGTCCATCTGTTCTAAAGAACACTAAATCTCCTGCTTTAAGCTTAGATTTTGAAACTTTTTTACCACCTAATCTTTGCTCTTTTGTGCTTCTACTTAGATTAAATCCATATACTTGTTTATAAATCTCTTGAGTAAAAAAAGAACAATCCGCACCTTTATTTTTATTAGTGCCGCCAAGTCTATAAGGAGTGTATCTCCACTCACTTGAAGAATTTAAAATACGCTCTACAATTTTATTTGTTTGTTGTACTTTTTCTATATCCAATTTAGTATCAAAAATAGCATTAGGAGTAAACATTTGTGCTGGATAATTAGAATAAACATCATCAATTAATACTACACCATTGATTTTATTTTGATAGTTTTCATAGTTATTGTTGGCTATATTTTGTGAACAAGCCACAAAAAATATAGCCAAAATAATCGGCAAAAATATTTGCCTATTTATAATCATAAGCCTACTGCACTTAAGGTTTGATATTTATTCACATACATTTGAGCTTCAATTTTTCTCATTGTATCAAGCGCTACTTGAACAACAATTAAAACTGATGTTCCACCAAAATAAAATGGAACTCCCATAAATTTAGCTAAAAGCCAAGGAAGCGTAGCGATAATTGCTAAATATATTGAGCCACTTAATGTCAAGCGACTTGCAATTTCATTTAAATATAAAGCTGTTCCTTCTCCTGGACGAATACCTGGAATAAAACCACCTTGTTTTTTTAGGTTTTCTGAAATATCTTTTGCATTAAATGCAATTGATGCGTAAAAATATGCAAAAAAGATTACAAAAAAGAATGTAAAAATATGAAATACATAACCATTTGGATTGAAAATATCATTAATTTTCATAATGTATTCATTTGTACTTGATTGTAAAACAGTAGCAGGAAATGTCAAAATTGCACTAGCAAAAATTGGAGGAATTACACCACTTAAATTTAATTTAATAGGAATATAATTCATAATTCTTTTATTTTGATTTTGCATTAAAACTTTTCTACTATAAGAAATTGGAATTCTTCTTTCTCCCAATTCTACATAAATAATAGCACCAATAGCTGCAATAATAACTAAGGCAATACCAATTACTACTAAGAAATTTAATTCACCAGTATTTACAAGGTTAATTGTGCTAGAAATCGCACTAGGAATTCCCGAAACGATACCAGCAAAAATAATTAATGAAATACCATTGCCAATACCTCTTTGAGTAATTTGCTCGCCTAACCACATAAGCAACATAGTTCCAGCTAACATACTAGCAGCGCTTAAAGCTATAAATGTATTAAAATCAATCATAATAGCAGCTTCACCTGTTCTTGAGTGTAAGCTTTGAAGCCCTACTGAAACTCCAACACTTTGAATTAAAGTAATTACAATAGTTGCTACACGAATAATTTGCATATATTTAACCATTCCATCGCGTTCTTTTTTCATACGACCGATATTTGGAAATGTTGCTGCAAGTAATTCCATAATAATTGATGAAGTAATATAAGGCATTATACCTAAAGATATGATTGATAAACGCTCAGCAGCTTTTCCACTAAACATATTAAACATACCTAAAGCATTATTTGTGTTTGATTCAAAAAATTCTTTAATTACATCTACATTTACGCCAGGAACTGGCACGTAAGCCAGTATCCTGTAAGCAAATAAAAGCGCCAATGTTATAAAAATTTTATTGGCAAGATTTTTATTCATTATTTACTTCCGCTAGTTTTAATGTTTTCGTCTTTGATTTTTGCTACTAATGAACTAGCACTTGCGCCAATTAATTTTATTTTCTTAACGCTTGAAGAAAATTTATGAACACTTTTTAAGCTTTCAAAAGTAATTTCTTTTAATTCTTTAATAGCTGTAACTTTTTCAACATTAATTACATAAGGTTTTTCAAACTTAGAAGTAAAACCAACTTTAGGTAATCTTCTTTGAAGTGGTTGCTGACCACCTTCAAAACCTCTTTTTTCATTATAACCTTTTCTAGCTGTTTGACCCTTACCACCTTTTGTAGCAGTTTTTCCCCAGCCAGAACCTTGACCACGGCCTATTCTTTTTGTTTTATGAGTAGAGCCTGCTGCTTTTTGTAAATTTTCAAGTCCCATTTTTTATCCTTTCAACATACTTAAAGCTTTGATTGTAGCTCTTACAACGTTGCCTGGATTTGATGAACCAAGTGATTTTGTAAGAATATCTTTAATACCTGCAAGTTCAATAATTGGACGGCTTGAACCACCTGCGATAACTCCAGTACCTTCGCTAGCAGGTTTTAATAAAATACGGCTTGCATTGTATTTTACTTCAATATCGTGTGGGATTGTTTGGCCACGAAGTTTAACTGAAATGATATTTTTGAACGCATCATCTACTGCTTTTTTAATAGCATCAGGAACTTCTTTAGCTTTACCATAACCAACACCTACAAGGCCATTTTTATTACCTACAATTACAAGTGCTGTAAATCTAAAGCGGCGACCACCTTTAACAACCTTTGTAACTCTACCGATATCAACAATTACTTCTTCAAATTCTTCTCTATTATATTTTTCCATAATTTATCCTTATAGTTTGATACCGTTTTCTCTTAAAGCATCAGCAAAAGCTGCTACAACACCATGGTATAAATAACCATTTCTATCAAAAACTGCTTCTTCAATTTTTGCTGCTTTTAAGCTTTTTGCAAATTCAGCTGCTAATTTCTTAGCACCTTCAATATTTGCTTTAATGCCTAATTTTTTACCATTTACGCTAGCTATTGTGTGAGCTTTTACATCATCAATTGCTTGAACATAAAGCGTTCTATTTGATTTAAAAATAGATACTCTTGGTAAAGTTGCACAACCGCTAATTTTTGCACGAATTCTCTTTTTTCTCTTAATTCTAAGAGATAATTTTCTTTTTAAGATATTTGCTCTCATTATTTATCCCTTACTTCTTAGATGTTTTACCAGCTTTGCGAATAATACGCTCATCTGAATACTTAATACCTTTACCTTTATATGGCTCAGGTGGTCTAAATTCACGAATTTTAGCTGCAACTTGACCTACTACTTGCTTATCAGCACCTGTAATTACGATAGTATTTTTCTCAACTGCTATTTCAATGCCTTCTGGAGCATCAAAAATTACTGGATGTGAGTAACCTAAAGCCATTTCTAAAGTTTTACCTTTCATTGCAGCTTTATATCCAACACCATTTATTTCTAATACTTTTTTAAATCCTTGAGTAAGACCTATTACTATATTATTAGCTAAAGCTCTGTAAGTTCCCCAATAAGCTCTTGAACTTCTATCATCACTTTTTGGAGTGAATACTACTTGATTGTCTTTAACTTCTACATTTACATGGCCTTTAAAATCAAGTTCTTTTTTTACATTTCCTTTAGTAAAACTAAGAACATTACCATCTACTTTAGCTGAAATTCCAGCTGGAATTTCAATTGGTTGTTTTCCTATTCTTGACATATTTTTCCTTTTTATTTGTCTAGGGAAAGCTTAAGCTTTCCGAATGCCATAAAAAGCATTAATTACCAAATAGTGCAAAGTACTTCGCCACCGATGCCTTCTTTATAAGCAACTTCATTGCTAATAACACCTTTGCTTGTACTCACAACTATTGTTCCATAACCGTTTTTAAATCTTTTGATTTCATCTTTACCACGGTAAACTCTACGACCAGGTTTGCTAACACGCTTTATTTCATTAATAACGCTTTTGCCTTTTTCATCATATTTTAAAACTACATTGATGAATTTCTTTTTATCTTCTTCAACAACGCTATAATCTTCAATATAACCTTTCGCTTTAAAAATATCAACAATAGATTCTACAACTTTTGAATGTAGTAATTTTGTTGTATCTAATTTACGAAGTGCTGCATTTCTAATACGAGTTAGTGAATCTGAAATTAAATCGTTAATCATAACTTCTCCTTACCAGCTAGCTTTCTTAAGACCAGGAATTAATCCTTCATTAGCCATTTTTCTTAGGCACACACGGCAAATTCCAAAATCTCTATATACTGAGTGTGGACGACCACAAATTTGGCATCTTGTATAAGCTCTAACTTTAAACTTAGCTGGACGAGCAGCTTTTGCTATCATTGATTTTTTTGCCATATTACTTTCCTTTTGTGAAAGGCACACCGAATAATTCTAATAATCTTAATGCCTCTTTATCGCTATTTGCTGTTGTTACAACATTTATATTCATACCATGGGTTCTTAAAATTTGGTCATATACAACTTCAGGGAACATTAATTGTTCATTTAAACCGAAGCTATAATTTCCACGACCATCAAAACCATCTCTACTTAGGCCTCTAAAGTCTTTAACTCTTGGTAATGCAATAGAAATTAACTTATCTAAAAACGCATACATATTGTCTTTTCTTAAAGTTACCATTACACCAACAGGGAAACCATCTCTTACTTTAAAACCAGCAACTGATTTTTTAGCTTTAGTTACAACTGCTTTTTGTCCTGAAATTAAACTAATTGTATCAACAATGCTTTGTAATACTTTTTGATCTTTAGTAAATTCAGCACCTAAACCAACGCTAATTACAATTTTTTCAATAGCAGGAATTAACATAGGATTTTTAATATCAAATTCTTTAGCAATAGCAGGCTTAATGCTATTAACATATTTTTCTTTTAATCTCATATTATGCCTCCACCTTTGCTACATTTGAAATATCCATAGGCATTTCCTTATTTACAAAACCACCTTGTGGATTTTGCTCGCTTGGTTTAACTGCTTTCTTAGCAATTTTGCAACCTTCAACGATTACTTGATTTTTCTTAGGAAAAACTGCCTTTACAACACCTGTTTTACCTTTATCATCACCTGCGATAATTTTTACATTATCACCTTTTTTAATTTTAAATTTAACAGCCATTATAAAACCTCCGGAGCTAGTGAAACAATTTTCATAAAGCCACCATATCTTACTTCTCTACCAACTGGCCCGAAAATACGAGTTCCAACTGGCTCTCTTTTAGCATCTAAAATAACTGCTGCATTTTCATCAAAACGAATTAATGAGCCATTTTCTCTTTGAACTTCTTTTTTAGTTCTTACGATTACAGCTTTAACTACTTGACCTTTTTTAATTTTACCATTTGGTAAAGCTTTTTTAACAGATGCAACTATAACATCACCTACAGTAGCATATCTTCTCTTGCTACCACCTAATACTTTTATACACATAATTTCTTTTGCGCCGCTATTATCAGCAACTACAAGCCTTGTAAAACTTTGAATCATTACTCAACTCCTGCTGCTAAGATTGTTTTAAGACGAAAAGATTTGCGTTTTGACAATGGTCTGCATTCAATTGCCACAACTGTATCGCCAACATTAGCAGTATTTTTTTCATCATGAACTAAATATTTTTTAAAGCGTTTTACAATCTTTCTATATCTTGGGTGAACAACTTTACGCTCAACTAGAACGCTAACTGTTTTATCACCTGATTTTGCAACGATTACGCCTTGTATTTCTCTTTTAAAACTCATAATTAGCCCCTTATTTCATAGCTGATATTGCAGTATTGATTTTAGCAATATCTTTTCTTACTACGCGAAGCTCATTTGTATTTGTAAGCTGCATCGTTTTAAGCTTTTGTTTTAGTGTAAATAAAAGCACCTTTTTCTCTTTTAACATAGCATTTAATTCTTCTGCTGTTTTATCTTTTAGCTCAGTATATTTCATTTTCACTCTCTCTTGTAACGAACTTAGTTTTAAATGGTAATTTACTCATAGCAAGTGCAAGAGCTTCTCTAGCCATATCTTCACTAACGCCTGTCATTTCAAAAAGAATTCTGCCTGGTTGAATATTCATTACCCATTCTTCAACACTACCTTTACCTTTACCCATCCTTGTTTCAAGTGGTTTTTTAGTTAAAGGTTTATCTGGGAATACTCTTATCCATGATTTACCTTGTCTTTTAACATGACGAGTTAGAGCAATACGAGCTGCTTCAATTTGGCGTGAATTAACTCTACCACCCTCAGTAGCTTTTAAAGCATAATCACCTAGAGCAAGTTTTGTGCCACGGCAAGCATAGCCACGATTGCGGCCTTTCATCATTTTTCTAAATTTTGTTCTTTTTGGCATCAACATAATTATTTACCTCTTCTGGTTCTTCTTGTCTTCTTTGCTGCTGGCTCTTCAGTTTTATCAGCTTGAACACCTTTATGTAATACCTCACCTTTGAATATCCATACTTTAATACCTATGTTTCCATAAGTTGTATGAGCTTCAGCAAAACCATAATCAATTTTTGCTCTTAAAGTATGTAAAGGCACACGACCTTCAAGATACCACTCTGTTCTAGCCATTTCAGCACCACCTAAACGACCTGCAACGCTAACTTTAATACCTTTTGCTCCTGCTTTTTGTGCATTTTGAATAACTTTTTTCATAGCACGGCGGAAAGCAACACGCTTTTCAAGTTGAGTTGCAACACTTTCTGCTGCTAATTGAGCTGATGCATTAGCACGACGCTCTTCTTTAATATTAAGATTTACTTCTTTATTGATAATTTTTTGTAGTTTTGTTTTAATTACTTCAACATCACTACCTTTTTTACCAATGATAATTCCAGGACGAGCTGCAACTACAGTAACTCTTAATTTCTTAGCAGTTCTTTCTATTATTATTTGACTAACGCCTGCATAGTATAGCTCTTTTTTAAGAAAAGCACGGATTTTATAATCTTCGCCTATGCTTTGTGCTAAACTAGCTTTAGCTGGAAACCATCTTGATTCCCAATTTCTATTAATTCCTAGTCTAAGACCGATCGGATTTACTTTTTGTCCCATTTTAGCTTTCCTTACTTTCAGTTTTTGCTCTGCTTACTTCAACCATAATATGAGCAGTTGGTTTTCTAATGCGACTTGCACTACCTCTTGCTCTTGGTCTAATTCTTTTTAGAACTGCACCTGCATCAACACGGCATGAACTTACTACAACTTCACTTGGCTCATATCCACCATTTGCAACAGCACTTGAAATTGCATTAGAAATGTATTTTGCTGCTTTATTTGGCATAAATTTTAAACTAGCCATTGCTAATTCAGCATTCATTCCTTGAACTTCTCTTGCTAACAATCTTGCCTTAGTTGGTGATAGTCTTATGAATTTAATTAATGCTTTACTCATCTACTACCCCTTATTTTCCAATTTTCTTCTGCACAGAACCTTTGTGGCCTTTAAATGTGCGAGTTGGTGCAAATTCACCTAATTTATAACCTATGTGATTTTCAGTTACATATACTGGAATAAAGCTTTTACCATTATGAACGTTAAAAGTAAGACCGATCATATCAGGAGTTATAGTGCTTCTTCTTGACCAAGTTTTAATTGGTTTATTATCGTTAGCTTTTTTTGCTGCGATAACTTTTTTCATAACATGAGAATCAACAAAAGGACCTTTTTTTAATGATCTAGCCATCTTATTTTCCTTTTCTTCTTGATATTATTAGCTTATCGCTAGCCTTTTTACGGCGAGTCTTAGCACCTTTAGTTGGTTTACCCCAAGGTGTAACTGGGTGACGACCTGAGTTCTTTTTACCCTCACCACCACCATGTGGGTGATCTACTGGGTTCATTGCACTACCACGAGTTTGTGGGCGAATACCTCTATGTCTATTGCGTCCTGCTTTACCGATTGTAACGTTAGCCCAATCTTCATTACCAACTTCACCAATACTAGCCATACATTCAGCTAATACTCTTCTCATTTCACCTGATTGTAAGCGAACGATTACATATTTTTCTTCTTTACCCATTAATTGAGCAAAAGAACCTGCTGAACGAATCATTTGTCCACCTTTACCTGGTTTTAACTCAAGGTTATGGATAATTGTACCTACAGGAATTGATTTTAATTTCATAGCATTTCCTGGTTTAATATCTAAACCTTCAGCAGCTGAACAAACAATGTCATTTACTGCTAAACCACGAGGTTGGATAATATATCTTTTTTCACCATCTTTATAAGCAATTAATGCAATACGGCAATTTCTGTATGGGTCATACTCAATAGCTTCTACACGACCTTCAATTCCAAATTTATTTCTTTTGAAATCAATGATACGATATAGTTTTTTAGCACCTGCTTCTTTATGGCGACTTGTTATTCTTCCGTTGTTATTTCTACCTGCTGCAGCTGGAAGTTTTACAAGTAATGAGCGAACACTAGCTTTTGCTGTAATATCATCGCTACTTACACCTGTAATATATCTTCTGCTTGGGGTATATGGTTTATAAGTTTTAATAGCCATCTTAGCCTTCCTTATTCTCTAAACTAGCACCCTCAGGTAGCTTTACATAAAACTTTTTAAAGTCACTTCTTTGGCCTTCAATTCCTCTAAATCTTTTAACTTTTCCATCCATTCTTAATGAATTTATTTTTAAAGGAACGATACCAAAATATTCTCTTAACACTTGCTTTAGACCATTTTTTGTCATTTTAGGGCTAGCTTGAATAACTACTACGCCACTTTCTTGAAGGCCTAAAGTTTTTTCTGTATAAACTATATTTTTTATATCTGTGATATCAGCCATCTTAGCCCTCTCTCGTAATTGATGCTAAAGCATCTTTTTCAATAATAACTGAGTTAAATATACTTAATAAATAAGCATTTACTTCAGTAATATCAACAACATAACAATTTGCAAGATTTCTAAATGCTAATAAAGTTTTTTCATCTAATAATGATTTAACTATTAAAGCATCTTTAACACCTATTTTATTAATCATAGCTCTTGCATCTTTTGTTTTACCACTTTCAATAACTATATTATCTACTGCAAATATTGCGTTT
This sequence comes from Campylobacter sp. RM9331, assembly GCF_020137685.1. Taxonomy (NCBI): domain Bacteria; kingdom Pseudomonadati; phylum Campylobacterota; class Epsilonproteobacteria; order Campylobacterales; family Campylobacteraceae; genus Campylobacter; species Campylobacter sp. RM9331. Next base: position 35,967 of record NZ_JACGBA010000018.1, on the reverse strand, counting down.
GCATTTGCTTTATCAGCTAAAGCTCTTTCAAATGCTAATCTTTTTTGCTTTTTATTTACTTTTTGAAAATAGTTTCTATTATTTGTTGGACCAAATGCAACTGCACCACCTACCCATACGTTAGTTCTAGTTGAACCTGCACGAGCACCGCCACGACCTTTTTGTCTCCATGGTTTTTTACCACCACCGCTAACATCACTTCTACCTTTAGTATGAGCTGTATTTGCTCTCATGCTAGCTTGATATGATTTTACATATAAATAAAGGTTATGAGGATTTACTTCAGCGTATCTTGCTGGTAAATCAAGCTCGCTAGCTTTTTCAAATTTATCGTTTAATACGCATACTTTCATTTTACAATCCTTACTTTACCCATTGCACCATTATAACCTGCAACGCTACCTTTTAATACTAAAACACCATTTTCAGCGTCAAATGAAACAACTTCATTTTTAACAGTAACTAATTCATTACCAAAATGACCCGCCATTTTGCGTCCTTTTTGAACACGACCTGGCCACTCGCGGTTACCTATAGAACCTGAGCGTCTGTGAAAACGGCTACCATGACTTGCTGGACCACCTGCAAATCCGTGTCTTTTAATAACACCTGCAAAACCTCTACCTTTTGAATTAAAGCTTACTTTTAAAACTTTTGCTTCAGCTAAAGGTGTAGTGTCAATGTCACCTGCTTCTTTATTTGCTACTTCTAAACTAGCAAATTTGTTAAACTCTGCACTTAGGCTGTATTTTTTTTGCTGACCTGCTATGCACTTGTTTTGATGTTTACCTTGTGCGTAAGCAACGATAGCTTTACCATCTTTAAGTTCGCAAACTTTTGTTTTTACTAACTTAAGTAATGTTACAGGAGTGCTAGATGTGTTAATTGTTCTACTCATTCCGATTTTTTCAACAATATATTCCATACTCTATCCTTACTTGCCCATTGCACGAACTTCAACATTAACTTCTGGTGCCAAATCAAGCTTTGTTAAGCTATCAACGGTGTCAGTAGTAGCAGCCAAAATATCAATCATACGAGCGTGAATTCTCATTTCAAATTGTTCTCTTGAATCTTTATTGATGTGCGGAGATCTTAAAACGGTATAACGCTTTATTTTTGTAGGCATTGGCACTGGACCTCTAATTTCAGCACCAGTTCTCTTAACGGCTTCAACAATTGCCGCAACTGTACGATCTAGAACCCTATGGTCATAAGCTTTTAACTTTAACCTAATTCTTTCCATAATTTTTCCTTTTAAAAGAACTCGTTGGCATTTAAGCCAACCCATTAAAGAACATGTGATAAGTATCACAAAAACTAAAATAGGTTCGCAAGTGTATTTAATATAAGTTTATTTGTCAAGAAAAAATATAAAATTCTACATATTTTTATCTTTTTTAAAGAGATAATAAATATAATTTAATTTATTTTATCTTATTTCTTATATAAATATATTTAAAAATTTACATTTTTTTAAGTTTTAAAATTATAAAATTAAATAATTTTTTTAATTTTATATTAAGGTAAAATATGCTTGAGTTATTTTATGCTTTATTTTCAGGTATTTGTTTAATTTGTTGTGGTGTTTTAATGTATATGAAATTGTCTAAAGAAGAAAAACAATGAATATTATAAGCCTGCTTGTTTTAATTTCTTTTATCTTATTTTTAATCTTGTCTTATTTTCTTTCAAAAAGAACTAAAAATTTAGATGACTTTTTTGTTGCAGGAAGAAATGCTAATACTATATTTTTAACAGGTACTGTTTTTGCAAGTATGTTATCTACAAATGGTTTTATGGGTGATTGTGCTTGGGTATATGATGGCCACTTTATATCATTAATGGTGATAAATACTATGTGTGCTTGTGGTTATATCTTAGGCTCTTTATTTTTTGGAAGATATCTAAGAACAAGCAAAGTAAAAACTCTACCTGAATTTTTCTATTTAGTATTTAAAGAACATAAACTTGCAAAATATCTAAGAATGTGTTCGGCTTTTGTAGTTTGTTTTAGTATGTTTGCTTATCTTGTTTCAGTTATGCAAGGTGTTAGTATTTTATTAGAAAGTTTAACTGATTTTAGCAAAACTACAAGCTTAATTGCAGGTTTTATTATAATTTTAGCCTTTGTAAGCCTTAGTGGCTCAAATGGAGCAATTATTAGTGATACTCTTATGTGCGTTATGTTTTTAAGTGTTACTATAATTGCAGCATTTTATGTTTTTAATACTATTGAAAATCCTTTTATAGCAATGAAACAACTTGCTCAATCACGGCCAGAAACATTAAAAGCTCCAAATGAATTACCTTATGTAGTAACTATGGGAATTATCTGGTGTATAACTATAGCTATTTCTCCTTGGCAAGCAGGTAGAAATTTAATGGCTAAAAATGAACATGTGATTTTTAGAACGAGCGTATTATCAGCAATTTTAACAGTATATTTTCTAGGAATTTTATACCTATTAGTAATAGTTATTAAATATAGTGGAATTAATATTAATACCAGTGAAAAAGTAGTAATTATTTCTGCTTTAGAACAAATGCCTCCTATTTTAGGTGCAATGCTAATAACTGGTATAGTTCAAGCAGGAATTAGCTCTGCTATGACATTTTTAGCTGTTATTGGTTTTAGTTTTAGTGAAGATATTATAGGACAAATAAGCAAAAAAGAAAAAACTGATAAACAAAAACTTATATTGTGCAGAATAATTATATTAAGCGTATGCGTTTTATGTTTTATAATTAATACTTTTGAATTAGCAAGTATTAGAATAATTGCTTGGTTTGCAAGCACTATAATAGCAGCTAGTTGGATAGTAAGCGTTATTGGTATTTTATATATCAAAAACTATGGAATAAAATCAGCCCTAGCATCTCAAATCAGTGGATTTTTAACTTATATAATTGTTAGATTTTTAAGCGAACTAAACTTAATTACATATGAAGCATTTTTTTGCTCTATATTGTCTAGTTTAATCTTTGGAATTATGTTTTTAGAAAAAAATTCTAATAAAAATTTAAATTTTATGTCTATTAAATTAGAAACAAACGAATACAAAAAAACTAAATTATATGCCATATTATTAATATTTTCAGGCGTTTTATTATCTTCGTTATTGCTTAAATATTATTCTTCATTATTTAATTAAATATTTATATCAATATATCTTTAAGTTTCAAACAAGGAAAAAAATATATAATTAAAAAACTTATATTTAAAATTTAATATTTTAAATTAAGATTAAATTAAAAAAGGAGATTTTATGAATATTTTAGTTTGCACTAAAATTGTTTTAGATGAAGAAGAATTAAAATTTTCAAATGGTGAATTAAATCAAACTTCTAATTTAAAAATTTCTAACTTTGATTTAAGCGCAATTGAATGTGCTTTATCAATTAAAGAAAAAAATGCTGATTGCAAAATCATAGGAGTTTATGCTGGCGAAAGTCTAAATTCAAAACTTAGTAAAGATTTATTAAGCCGTGGCTTAGATGAGTTAATCAATTTAAAAGGCGTTGCAGTTGATAGCATAAGTGCAGCAAATGCAGTTTGTGAATATGCAAAAAGCATTGATGCAAAAATTATAATCGCTGGTTCAAATTCTTCTGATTTATTTCAAGGAATATTTTCACCTTTTCTAGCTGCAAAATTAGATGCTGCATATGCAGGTAATGTAAGTGCTATTAATGCAGTTTCAAATATTGTAGATTTAAACACTAGTGATTCTTTAAACGAAAGTCATCTTAATTTAGATTTACCTGCAGTGCTTAGCGTAAATCCTGAATACTATGAAGCAAAAATACCTGGTATGAAAGCTATCTTACAAGCTGCTAAAAAACCTTGCAGTGAAGTTGCTGCTAGTAATAATGTGTCGAAAATTACTACATTAAAAATAGAAGCTCCAAAATCAAAAGATAGAGCAAAACAAATATTTGAATTAAAAGACTTTGAGAATTTCAAATCGGAATTTGAAAAATTATTATAAGGAGCAAGATATGAAAATTTATGTATTTACAAACGAAATTGATACCTTAAAAAAGATTAATAATTTAGGTATTATTGACACTCACTATTGCACTGAAAATATACAAAGCATTGCTGAAAATCAAATTAAGTTTAATATTGCTAATGGTGCTAGCATTAATGATTGTGCAAAAAGCATTGCTGAAGATTTAAAAAATCAAGATGTATTATTTATCACCTCATCAGCTAATAAAGATTTAGCAGCTTTAGTTGCAGGATATTTAGACGCTCCTATTGTTAGTGATGTATCAACTATAGATTTAAGCAATGGGGTAAAAACTACTAATATTGTTTATGGTGGTGCTGCTATTAGAACAAGTGAACTTACAGGAAATGAAAAAATAATCTCTTTAAGCACAAACTACGCGGCAAATGAAAATGAAATAACTTTGAAAGATGTAAATACTGCAACAAAAGAAATATCGGCTAATGAAGTAAAAGTTTTAAGTGTTAATAAAAAAGTAAATAACGATGTAGATTTAAGCAAGGCAAAAATTATTGTTGCAGTTGGTCGTGGCTTTGCTCAAAAAGAAGATTTAAATTTAGCATATAAATTAGCTGAAAAATTAGGCGCGCAAATTGCATGCTCAAGACCTATTGCAGAAACTGAAAAATGGATAGACAAATCTCGCTATATAGGTATTAGTGCAAACATTATTGCACCTGATTTATATATTGCTATAGGTATTAGTGGACAAGTTCAACATTTAGTAGGTTGTGTAAATTCTAAAAAAATTGTAGTTATTAACAAAGATGACAAAGCACCATTCTTTGAATCTGCAGATTTAGGAATTGTTGGTGACTTAAAAGAAGTTTTAAATAACTTATCAAAAGTATTAATTTAAAGGAGTATTTATGGTTTATTTTGAAAATAAAGGTTTAAAGTGTGAATTAAACGATGGAATTTTAATTATGAAAATTAATCGTGAAAATAAAGCAAATGCACTAAATCACGAAACAAGTTATGCTATGGAAGATGTTTTAAATCGTGCAGAGCTTGATAAAGATGTAAGAGTTATCATAATAACAGGTGCTGGTTCAAAAGCCTTTTGTGCTGGAGAAGATTTAAGTGAACTTAGTGGAAGTGGCGAGTGTGCTACAGTTACACCGCATGGCTTTGGAGGTATTACAAATCGCCTTAGCAAAAAGCCAATTATAGCTGCTGTAAATGGCTTTGCAGTAGGTGGTGGCATGGAAATAGCTATGAGTTGTGATTTAATAATTGCATCAGAAAATGCTAAATTTGGCTTAACTGAAGTTAAAGTTGGACTTATTGCATCAACTGGTGGTCTTGTAAGACTTGCAAGAGATATCCCTACAAAACTTGCAATGGAAATGATGCTAACAGGTCGTGTAATTAAAGCCGACGAAGCTTTAAAATATAATCTTATTAACAAGATAGTTCCACAAGATGAGCTCATGAATGAAGTTTTAGAATTAGCTAAAACAATTACAAAAAATGCTCCATTATCGCTTGAATTTTCAAAAATGATTTTTCATAGAGCAAAACAAATGAGCCTTGAAGATGCAACTGCATATTGTGATATAGCATATCGTTTTATAGAAAAAACAGCTGATGGAATTGAAGGACCTAAAGCCTTTATTGAAAAGCGTGAACCTGTTTGGCAAGGAAAATAATCATGGTAGAAAAAAGAGGAATAGAACCTAAAGTATTTTTTCCATCACTTTTTGTAGTGATTCTTTTAGGTTGGTGGGTTATAAGTGATTTAGATGCTGCTAATGCAACTATAAATAAAACCTTTGATTTTGTTACTCAAAAGTTTGGTTTTTTATTTGAATGGTATATGGTAGCAATGTTGGCTGGATTTTTTTGGCTAGTGTTTGGACCTTTAAGTAAAAGAAAGTTAGGAGATGGCGATCCTGAATACAGCACTATATCTTGGATATTTATGATGTTTGCAAGTTGCACTAGTGCAGCTATTATTTATTGGGCTGTTTTAGAGGTTTATTACTACTCTATTTCTATGCCATTTGGATACGAAAAAATGAGTTATGAAGCTATGGATATGGGGCTTCCATATTCTATGTTTCATTGGGGGCCTTTACCTTGGGCTTCTTATGCACTTTTAACAATTGCATTTGGTTATTTTATGTTTGTTAAAAAAATGGATACTATTCGCCCATCAGGAACATTAGCACCAGCAATAGGAGAAAAATTAGCTAATGGTTGGCTAGGAACTATAATTGATAATGTTTATGTAGTTTGCTTAATTCTAGCAATGGGAACTTCACTAGGTCTTGCAACCCCTATTGTAACTGAATGTATGCAATGGTTATTTGGAATAGAACACACTTTAATGCTAGATGCAACAATAGTTTCATGCTGGGTAGTATTTAATGCTATTTGTGTGGCTCTTGGTATTTCTAAAGGTATTAAAATTGCTAGCGATATTAGAACATATTTGATGATTATTATGCTTGGATATGTGTTTATATTAGGCTCTACTACATTTATGCTTAATTATTTTACCGATAGTATTGGTATATTTATTACAAACTTTGCAAAAATGATATTTTACACAGATGGTATTCGTAGCAATGGTTTCCCACAAGCTTGGACAGTGTTTTATTGGTGTTGGTATATAGTTTATGGAATTTCAATGAGTATTTTCTTAGCTCGTATTAGTAAAGGTAGAACAATAGGACAACTTTGTATAGGAATTGTTGCTGGAATTAGTGCTTCAACTTGGATTATGTGGGGTATTTTAGGTGGAAACACAATGCATTTAATGGTAACAAAAGGCCTTGATATCCCTGCAGTTATTGAAAAATCTGGCGCTTTTAGGGCTGTAATTGAAACTTGGGCAACACTTCCTATGCCTACTGTTTGTATTTTTGGCTTCTTTATTTTTGCATTCATTGCAACTATTACTTTAATCAACGGATGTGCATATACTCTAGCAATGAGTACTTGCAAAGGTGTAAAAGAAGATGAAGAACCACCTCTATTTATAAGAATAGGTTGGAGTATTTTAGTAGGAGTTGTAGGTGTTACGTTGCTTGCATTAGGAGGATTAAAACCTATACAAACAGCAATTATAGTTGGGGGTTGCCCTTTATTTTTCGTAAATATTTTAATCATTTATGCATTCTTAAAAGATGCTAAAAAAATGAATTGGTTTTAAAAATTATTAAAGGATAAAAATTATGGATTTTAAATTAAACGAAGAGCAAGAATTATTCGTAGCAGGCATTAAAGAATATATGACTAGTAGAAACTGGGAAAGCTATTTTGCAGAGTGTGATGAAAAACATGAATATCCTATTGAATGGGTTAAAGGGTTAGCAGAACTTGGAGTTGATACCATGCTTTTAGATGAAGAACATGGTGGAATGGGTGCAAGTATGGTAACACTAACAGCTATTTGGGAAGAATTAGGTCGTCATGGAGCACCTACTTATGTATTATATCAACTTCCAGGATTTGGTACTATCTTAAGATATGGAACACAAGAACAAATTGATAAAATATTTGCATTCCGTGGAACAGGCAAGCAAATGTTTAATAGTGCTATTACAGAACCTATGGCAGGAAGCGATGTTGGAAGTCTTAAAACAACTTATATAAGAAAAGATGGCAAAATTTATTTAAACGGACAAAAATGCTTTATTACAAGTTCATTACATACTCCTTATTTAATAGTAATGGCAAGAGATGGATCAAGTGAAAAGTCTATTTATTCTGAATTTTTTGTTGATATGAGCAAGACTGGTATCAAAGTGACTCCACTTGATAAACTAGGTCTTAGAATGGATAGTTGTTGTGAAATTACATTTAACAATGTAGAACTTGAAGAAAAAGACTTCTTTGGAAAAGAAGGAGAAGGGTTTAATAGAGTTAAAGAAGAATTTGATGCTGAAAGATTTTTAGTTGCTTGCACAAATTACGGCGTAGCTTTATGTGCTTTTGAAGATGCTTGCAAATATGCTAATGTTAGAGTTCAATTTGGTGAAGCTATCGGGAGAACTCAATTAATTCAAGAAAAAGTAGCTTTCATGGCAATGAAACTTAATTCTATGAAAAATATGATTTATGAATGTGCTTGGAAAATGGATGAGGGAATTGCTAATTCAGGAGATAGTGCAATGTGTAAATATTATTGTGCTAATGAAGCATTTAGCGTAATTGATACAGCTGTACAAATTCTTGGTGGAATTGGTGTTACAGGTCATAGGGTAGGAAGATTTTGGAGAGATTTAAGAATAGATAGATTAAGTGGTGGTAGTGATGAAATGCAAATCCTTACACTTGGTCGTGCAATATTAAAACAATATAGATAAAGGAGTTTAAAATGAATACACCTAAATTTGGTCCATTAAGTGGAGTAAGAGTAGTTTTCTCAGCTATTGAAATAGCTGGGCCATTTGCAGCACAAACTTTAGCAGAATGGGGAGCTGAAGTTATTTGGATTGAACATAGCAAATACACTGATACTATTAGGGTTCAACCAAATTATCCTGAACTTAGTAGAAGAAATTTATATGCTTTAAGTCTTAATATTTTTAGCGAAGAAGGCAAAGAAATTTTTTATGATTTAATAAAAACAGCTGACATTTTTATTGAAGCTAGCAAAGGCCCTGCATTTGCTAATAAAGGTATAACAGATGAAGTTTTATGGTCTTACAAAAAAGATTTAGTAATTGCACATTTAAGTGGTTTTGGTCAATTTGGTGATGATTATCACACAAATTTAGCAGCTTATAACACAATAGCTCAAGCATTTTCAGGATACCTAATACAAAATGGAGACATCAACCAACCAATGCCAGCATTCCCTTACACGGCTGATTATATGGTAGGTCTTACGGCAGCAGCATCTTGTTTAGCGGCTTTACATAAAGCAAAAGCAACAGGCGTTGGAGAAAGCATAGATGTTTGTATGTATGAAGTAATGCTTAGGGTTGGGCAATATTATATGATGGATTACTTTAATGGAGGAGAAATGTGTCCTAGAATGATTAAAGGAAAAGATCCACTTTATGCAGGTTGCGGATTATATAAATGTGCTGATGGTTATATTGTATTTGAAGTAGTTGGTGGATATCAAGTAAGTGAAATTTTTAAAGATTTAGGTATAGGAGAATTAATAGGCACTGAAGAATATCCAGAAGGTATTCAGCTAATATCAAGAAAAACTAGTAAAGCTACTTTATTTGAAGAAAAACTTGATGAATATTTTGGCAAATTAAATGTAAAAGATGCGCTTGATTATTTAAAGAGTAAAAAAATTGCAGGCGCAAAAGTTCTTGAAGTTAGTGAATTAGAAAGTAATTCTCAATATATTGCAAGAAATAGCATTATCACTTGGGAAAACGAAACAGGAAAAACTATTAAAGGTCCAAATATTATGCCAAGATTTAAAAATAATCCTTGTAAAGTATGGAGATCAATGCCTAGTTATGGAAAAGATACAAAAGATATTTTAAGTAGTATTGGTGTTAGTAAAGAAAAAATTAATAAACTAGCAGAAGAAAAGATTATTAATTGCGGTAAATAAAAATGCAAATAGTAAGCGAAAAAAACTTAGCTCATTTTTTAGAGCTAAAAGCAAAAAATGCTAAAGTAGATGATTCTACTTTAGCATTTTCTTTAAAAAGCCTTTGTTTTGTTTATGATAAATGCGAGGCTAACTATGAAAATGCTTATCTTGATAATTATGAAAATTTTGATGAGTATTTTATCAATAATGCAAAATTAGTTAATGGTTATTTTCAAGTTGGAGATTTTATAAAAGCAGTGAATTATAAACAATTAAATGCTTTAGCAAACCAGTGTGCTAATTATTTTAAAGAACTAGGGTTAAAACAAGGAGATAAACTAGGGCTTATGATCTATAACTCTTTTGAGTTTGCAATTATCTTTTTTGCTAGCTTTAAGCTAGGCTTAGTTTTAGTTCCTATAAATGCTTTATTTGCATATGATGATGCAAAATATGTAATAGATAAAACTAAGCTACAATATATTATATTAGAAAAGGAATTTCAAAAAAATTTTAAATTTAATATTAATACAATAATTAAAGAAAAATTATTAGAAAATATCAAAAATAAATCAAAAGAATTTGAAACAAATATTATAAATTGTGATGATTTAGCAATAATATTATTTACTTCAGGGACTACAAGCAAACCAAAAGGCTGCAAATTGACTCACTATAATTTACTTTATGCAAGTCATTTTACTTCAGCTCAAATAGGTTTAAGGTGTCAAGATATTTTTGCTACTTCTATGCCAAATTGGCATATAGATTTACTCACAACTGCATTTATGCCAAGTCTTAGAGCCAATACTAGATTTATTTTACTCAATAGATTTTCTGCTAGAAGATTTTGGCAACAATTGGTATTTTTTAAAGCAAATGTTAGTGAAGTTGTTCCAAAAATGATAGAAATAATAAAATTACAAAAACCATTTTTTAGAGAAGATAAGCACAACCTAAGATTTTTATTATATTTTCTAAATATGAGCAATAAAAAATATCTTGAATTTAAAGCTAGATTTAAAACTGATCTCTTTACTAGCTATGGACTTAGTGAAAGCATAGTTGGTATTATTGGAGATAATCACTATGAAGAATTTAAATTCGGAAGTTTAGGTAAGGTTTATTTTGGTGTAGATGTAATTATTGCAAATAAAAAAGATAACAAACTAATACCATTAAAAGCTAATGAAATAGGTGAAATTTGTATAAAAGCAAGAATGGGTAAAGAAATTTTTGCAGGTTATTATGAAGATGAAAAAGCTAATAATGAAGCTTTTTGCGATGGTTATTTTCTAACTAAAGATTTAGGCTTTTATGATGAAGAAGGTTTCTTTTATTTTTATTCAAGAAACAAAGATTTAATTAAAATAAATGGAGAAAATGTAAGCGCTATTGAATTAGAAAATAAACTATGTGAACATGAGGCTATTAAAAACGCTTGTATTATAGCTGCATGTGATGACATTAGCTGTGATTTAATTATTGCTATTGTTGAACTAAATAATAATGAAGGTATTAGTTACAAACAAGATTCAAAAGATTTAATGAGTGCTATCTTAGATGAGAACTTAAAAAAGCTTAAAAAAGACATATTAAAAATTAACAATACTCTTACAAGTTTCAAAAGAATTAGAGATATTGTTTTTGTAAAAAATTTACCTTACAACCACATAGGTAAAGTTTGTAAAAATATTTTAGGAGAAGTTTATGGAAGAATTTGATGTGATTGTAGTGGGTGGTGGTATAAGTGGGCTTATTTGTGCTTATATACTAGCCCAAAAAGAATTAAGCGTAGTTTTATTTGAACGTGCAGATATAGGGACTAAAAATGTTTCTGGCGGAAGGCTTTATGCTCATACACTAAGAGACATTAAAGGATTAGAAGATTTTGACAGTGCTTGTGAAAGAGCTATTATTTGCGAAAAATTAGGCTTTATGGATGACGAAAGTACTTTTATGATAGAAAGTAGAACTATACTTAGCGATGATAAATTTTCAAACTCTTATAGTGTGTTACAAAATAAATTTTTAAATTATCTTTCTAATAAATGCGAAGAATTAGGAGTTATGATTGCTAGCAATGTTTTAGTAGATGATTTGTTAATTAGGTTAGAAAATGGTGAAATAACTAAATCAAGTTCATTAAATAGAACATTAAGGAACAATGAGAGCGTAATAGGTGTTAAAGCTGGTGAAGATGAAATGAATGCAAAATATGTGGTTTTAGCTGAAGGATTAAATTCTCTTCTTTCACAAAGCATTGATTTGCATGCAAGTAATGATGGCAACAATAGTTTTATAGGCAAAAACTATGCATTAGGAATAAAAGAAGTGATTGAGCTTCCTGTTAGCTCAAGATTTGCTTTAAATGATAAAGAAGGATTAGCAGCACTTTACGCAGGAAAAGCTAGTGATTATTTAATGGGTGGTGGATTTTTATATACTAATGAAAATACTATTTCTCTTGGTTGTGTTATAGGACTTGGAAGAAATATGAATAAAAAAAGCCATGAAATATTTGAAAATTTCAAAAATCATCCAAGCATTGCTCCACTTATTAAAGATGGAAAAACTTTAGAATATAGTGCAAAATTAGTTCCTGAAGGTGGATTTAATGCGATAAGTAAATTAGGGGCTAATGGTGTTTTAGTAATAGGAGATGCTGCTGGTTTTTGTATGAATCTTGGCTACACCGTACGTGGAATGGATTTGGCAATTATGTCAGCAAAAAATGCTGCTCTTGCTATATCAACAGCCATTAATGATAATAAAAATGCTTTAGAAACTTATAAAGCTAACTTAGAAAAAGAAGGATCTTTTTTAGATTTCAAACAATTTAATCAAATAGGAGAATTCTTAGAGAATAACGAAAGAATGTTTAATGACTATCCAAAAGAATTAAATATTTTAATGAAAAGTCTATTTAAAATAGATGGCAAAAGCGAACCTATAAAAGCAAAAGTTATAAGGCTTATAAAATCAATCGGGGTTATCAATTTAATCAAAGATATATGGAAAGGAAGCAAAGTATTATGAATATTGATGAAAAATTAGGATTAAATAAATTTAATATTGATGAAGAAAATGCTCATATCATAATAAATGATATAGATAGCTCATTGGCAAAAGCATTATGCGATATTTGTCCTGCAAATTTATATAAATTAGAAGAAGATGTTCTAAAATTTGATTATGCTGGTTGCCTTGAATGCGGAACTTGTAAAATGGTATCTTGCATATATGCAAACCAAAAAAATGAAATAACAAGTACAATGGCAAGTGCAAATAACTGCGGAAAATTACTAAAACAATGGAAAGTTCCTAATGCAAGTTTTGGTGTAATATATAGATATGGATAAGTTTATAACTTATCCTTCTTCTTGAATAAATTCTGGAGTTGGTATATCTAAACTTTGTATAAGCTTATTTAATTCTTCATCCATATTACTTTCATAATAAGCCCAAGTTCCAACTCTTTTTACTTTTAACAAATTAGCTTCTTTTAATATTTTTAAATGCCTTGAGATTCTTGATTGACTCATATCAAACGACCTGCACATATCACAAACACATAAAGGTCCATTTTTGATTAAAAAAGCAGTAAGTGCTATTCTAGTCTCATCGTTAAGTGCTGAAATTCTTTTTAATAATTCTGTCATTTATTCTCCATATATATTTAATTAAATATATCATTATATATAATTTTTACTTTCAAATTGATTAAACTTATCTTATTATTAAAATTTTTATAATTATTGTATAAAATAGGAAACTTAATTCCTATTTTAAATTCCTAGACTATTTTATTATCTTGTAATAGTTTTTTAAATTCTTCTTTTAAAAATGGTTCTATTTCTTTATATGTTAAACGAACTTTTATATATCCACTAGCGTATGAAAATAATTCATAAGGACTATATGAAAATACTATTCCTAAATTATCAAAATAAAAATTATTTAATTCTAAAGGACTAAAAAATTTATTATCTTTTTCTGGATGTTTAGTTGTATTTTGAAAATCTCTTATTTTTTTAGATATTTTTTCTTTTAACCTATCTGTATCTTTAAAAGCTTCGTTTGATGAAATAATTTTGCCTGTTTTATCTAAAATTGCATATTTTTTAAAATGTAAAGGATGGGCACCTTTATTGTCTTCTACTAAACTAAAACTTATACTCGTTAAATCATTCTTAGCAAATATTACATCTTCTAATATTTCTAAAGTTCCAAAATGAGTTAAGCTTTGAGCAAAAAATTCATTTAAATTAAGTTCTTCTTTATTGTTTCCAGATAAATATCTAATCTTAAAATTACCATCGCTTGTGCCGATACTAATACTATCATATTTAACCCCAATTGATTTTGAAGCCTCATAATCTATATTATTTGTTATCGTATCATTACATGCAAAACATACATTATCTTGCATTATATTCATACCGCTAACAAACTCAACTTTATCTTTATGGTCGTTAATTGTAAAATATGCAGTTTTATCTTTATCTATCATTAAAAACCCAGCAGAATTTAAACTAAGTGCCAAAATACTTGAAATTAATACTTTTTTCATTTTATACTCCTTAAATAAAAATAGTATTTTATCCTAAGTTAATAACACTTAAAAATTTTAATTAATTTTGTTTCACGTGGAACAAAATATTTTAGTCTAAATAAAATTAATAATATTTATTGAATTATTTATTTAATAACATATAATTGGTTCAATAGGTATATTTAATTTTCAATCAAAAATTTTATTAGCACAAAATAAGCTTGTTATTTTATTTCTATAAATAAAAATTTGTCTTCTAATTAGATAAAGTATTAGAACAATTGTTCTTTTGTAGCATTTACTATTTTTTGTATCTTATTTAATTTTTTTACAAATTCTTCTTTATGCGTTATCTTAGTTTTACAAGTTATTGTAAAACTAAATATTTTGTAATCTAATTAGTGAGTTAAGTTGAACCTATAGTTTATAATTTTATATATAAACTTCCAAGTGTGTTTAAGATTATTGATAGTTACAATGTTATTTATTTTAAATTACTAACACTTGTACAATTATAGATAGATTACAATAACTTATGTTCTATAAATCTAAAATATAATAAAAGTAAAGTTTAATTAACATTATAAAAATAACTAAGAAAATAACAAATATAATTAAATCTTGTTAGTTATTTAAAAAATCTATAAATATCAATATAATATATTAAATTGTTTTTAAGATATAATCTTGCTAATTATATCCTAAAATAATTTAATTTTCATTGACAACCTTCGCATTCAATGCTTCTATCAACAGGTTTATTATCTAGATGTTCGCTTGCTGGACTTTCACTTCTTAGATAATAACAAGATTTAAGTCCTAGTGAGTGAGCTAATGTATAAATACTATTTAAATACCCACCACTTGCTTTGTCAAGACTAACAAATATATTTAAGCTTTGTCCTTGGTCTATCCATTTTTGGCGAATTGCAGCAGCACGAACTAAATCTCTTTGGTCAAGCTCATAAGCTGTAACATAATATTGCCAGGTATCAAGACTTAGATTTGGTACAACATTAGGTATCATTCCACTTAAGTTTTGTTCAAACCATTTTCTTTTATATACAGGTTCAATTGTTTGAGTAGTTCCAACTAGAATTGATATACTAGAAGTTGGAGCTATTGCCATTAAATAGCCATTTCTCATACCTTGTTTACTAACTTTCTTTCTTAAATCATTCCAATCACAATTTGATTGATTAAATAAATTATCTCCTAGTGTTAGCATTTTTGCATTATCGTTAGCGACATCAATAGGGAAAATTCCCTTACTCCAATTACTTCCTTCATATTCAGGATATACACCTTTTTCAACTGCTAAATCACTACTTGCACTTATAGCTTCATAAGATATATTTTCCATAATTTTATCAATTAATTCAAAGTGGTCGTTAGTTCCAAACATTATTCCCTTTTCTGCTAACATTTGTGCTTCACCCATAACACCTAAACCTATTGCACGAGATTTAAGGTTAGTGTTTTTTACTTTTGCGTGTGGATAAAAATTAAGTTCAATTACATTATCAAGCATTCTAATTGCTATTGGAACTACTCTTTTAATATCTTCTATACTATTAATTTTACTTAAATTTATACTAGCTAGATTACAAACTGCGGTTCTTCCTTCATCATATTCTTTTTCTACTATATAAACTTTTTTACCATTTAAAGTATCAAGGCTACTTAATTTTTTTGCAGTTTTTACTTGTGAATTATCAAGAGTTAAAATATCATTTTCTTCATAAATCTTTATACTACCATCTTCAAAAGTAGCTTTTATTTTATAATGATTTGGGTCTGTATTTTGAAAAATTTCTGTGCATAAATTAGAACTTCTAATAAGACCTGAATGAGAATTTGGATTAGCTTTATTAGCATTATCTTTAAAGCATAAAAACGGCATTCCACTTTCAAAATAATTTGTTAAAATCTTTTTCCAAAGCTCTTTTGCATCCATTACTTCTTTTACTATATTTTCATCTTTTTCAAGTCTTTCATACTCTAATTCAAATTCTTTTCCGTATAAATCACAAAGTTGTGGAGTATCAAATGGGTCAAATAAAGTCCATTTTCCATTTTCAGCAATTCTTTTCATAAATAAATCATTTATCCATAAAGCAGGGAATAATTCGTGAGCTCTTCTTCTTTCTTCTCCGCTATTTTTTCTAAGGTCAATAAAATCACAAACATCCATATGCCAAGGCTCAATATAAACAGATATTGCACCTTTTCTTGTGCCTAATTGATCAACCGCTACAGCAATGTCATTTGTGATTTTTAAAAATGGAATAATTCCACCAGCTGCATTTTTATGTCCGTCTATACTACCACCCATAGCACGAACCTTACTCCAATCCCAGCCTATTCCACCGCCAAATTTAGATAATAAAGCCATTTCTTTATAAGAATCAAAAATACCTTCTATATTATCAGGGGTTGAGCCGATATAACACGAACTTAATTGGTGTCTTGTTGTTCTTGCGTTACTTAAAGTTGGAGTTGCACACATAACTTCAAATTTGCTTATTAAATCATAAAATTTCTTAGCCCATTCTTGCCTATTTAATTCGTTTTGAGCTAAAAACATAGCTATTGCCATAAACATATGTTGTGGTAATTCAATAGGATTACCTTTGCTATCTTTAATTAAATATCTATCATAAAGGGTTTTAATACCTAAGTAAGTAAATTGTAAATCTCTTTCAGGTTTGATATAAGAATTTAAATCATCTAAGTCATATTTTTCTTTAAGACCTAAAAATAATCTTCCTGCTTTTTCTCCACGCTCAAAATATTCTCTTAAATGCACATATTCTTTTTGTGGATTAACTTTGTGATATAAATCATATAAAAATAATCTCGCAGCTACAAAAGTCCAATTAGGTCTATCTATATCTATTTTATCAACTGCTGTTTTTATTAAAGTGTTTTGTATTTCTTCAGAAGTTATCATATCTCTAAATTGTATTTTAGCATCAACTTCTAGCTCACTTTGGCTTACATTATCAAGCCCTTCAGTTGCTAAAGTTGTATATTTTTTAATTTTAGATATGTCTAATTCTTCTACTCTACCTGTTCTTTTTACTACCTTCATGATTGATTATTTTTCCTTTGTGAATTTTAAAAAAGAATGTATTATAATAAGTAGATATATAATAAAGGTTAAAAAGAGTGGGATATTTATATAAAAAATTTTTTACTACAGAAAATAAAAAAGCTTATCAATTAGTTATGCAAAATTTAAACTACGATTTAAAAAAAGCACAAAGATTTTGTGATAAAAATCGTGTTATTATTTTTAAAAATAATGTTAGTAAAAAGCTAGAAAATACTTTAAATATAGAAGAAATAAATTTAACTGATATTGAAATATGTAAAAAGAATTCTATTATTTGTGGAGAATATTATTTACTAATTTATGAATGCGTTAGTAATAATTTAAAACCAATTTTTGAAAATGAATATTTTGCAATTTTTAATAAACCAAGCGGAGTTTTATCACATCCTAATGGAAGAAATTGTGAGTATTCTTTAAATGATGAAATTTGGCAAAAATATGGAGAAAATGCAAGTGTAGCTCATAGACTTGACGCTGCTACAAGTGGTCTTATAATGGTAGCTAAAACAAAAACTGCCAATAAAGAATTAAAAGAACTTTTTGCAAAACAAAAAATACACAAAGAATATTTAGCATTAGTATGTGGTAATATTAAAAATGATTTTTGTGTTAGTGCAAGACTTAAAAATGATGATGATTTAAAAAATAAAATGCAAGTTTGTGTAGATGGCAAGATTTCGCAATCTGAATTTATAGTTATCAAAAATTATCCTAAATATACACTTTTAAAAGCAATTCCACTAACAGGAAGACAACATCAATTAAGAGTGCATTTGCATTATGTAGGAAATAAAATTGCAGGGGATAATTTGTATGGACTTACTAACAAACAAGCAAGAGATATTTTAGATAAGAAAATATCAAATATAAAAGAACTTTGTGGTGCAAGTAGGCTTTGTCTTCATTCTGCAAGATTAAAATTTACTTATAAAAATCAAGATTATGATTTTTTTAATTATGATATAGAAAATGAATTTTTAGGAGCAATTAAATGAATGGATTAGATATATTTCAATATTTATTTATGGGTGTGGTTTGCATTGGTGGAATTATTGGAATGATTTTTATCATAATCAATGAAAAGAAAAAATAATGTTTCACGTGAAACTTTTTATCATTAGATTATTTTAATGTTTCACGTGGAACATTAAACTTATAATAAAATTAAAATTATTTACATACAAAATAAATTCATTAAACAAAAATTTTATTCTAAAACTTTGTTATAAATATAAATATAAAATATTTTATAAATTTTATTGAAGGAGAAAATATGAAAAAGATATTAATTTCTTTATTTTGTATAGGTGCATTAAATGCTAGTTCAATCAGTGAAATTGAAAAATTAAAACAAGAAAATGAAATTCTAAAACAAAGAATTGATGCTTTAGAAAATAAATTCTATGACCCGTTTGATGATTTTTTTAAAAGTTTTGATGCAATCAATAAACAACATATAAAAGCTTTAAATGAAATCAAAAAATCAATGGAAGATGATTTTAAAAACTACAAATCAAATTCTAATTACTCAAGTTATTTTCAAATCAACAATATCATATCTTATATGAAACAAACTTCACAAAATATAGATAATAAAACCAATTCAAAAATAGAAATAAAAACATATAACGAAAACACAAAAAAGGAATATTTATTAAAAGATATTATAAAAGATTTTGATACTTTTAAGGTGTATTTTAATTCAAAAAATCTTGATAAAAATATAGAATTAGATAAATTCTATATTAGTAGTAATGGCTTTGTATTCTTATCAAAGGATTTTAAAAATCAAATTATTATTAATTTTGAAGATATGAAAATTTATTTAAAAGATGAATTTTTAAAAGAACTTTCTTTATAAATTCATAAACCCTATTTTATAAATAGGGTTAAACTTTAAAAATATATTAAAATATAAATTTAATTACCGATATATTAGTATAATCAGTAACTAAATATAAAGGTAAATTATGAAGCAATCACTTCTATTAGAATTAATCTATCCACTTCCTGCGGCAACACTTGGTTTTGAACTTTTAGTATTTTTAGGTTCAATATATTTTAAAAAACTAAATATCACTTTTATAACATTGTTATTTTTAGCTAGTAGGATATTATTTATTTTTATGGATTTTCAACAAGCCCACGCATATATTTCACTATTTTCACCGATTGTATTTGCAATATTATTAACGCTTAAAAAAGATTATCTTTCTACAAAAAGATTAATTCCTGCTTATTTAGTAGTATTGTTTTATATCTTAATTGGTATATTTATTAAAGATTACCAATTCATATCGTATTTACATAATTTAAACTTTATAAATCTTACTTATGCTTATTCAGATTTTTCTTTTTGCTTATTTTTAGTTTTAATGATTTATGTTGTAATTCTTAGAAAAATTAAAAATTTTGAATGTTTCTTGCAAGGTGCATATATTGCAGCCTATTTTCAATTTATATTCTACAATAGCCTTCAATTTTATAATTTAAGTTATTTTGAATTAGGCTCATTTATATTCTTAGCTGCTATTGGTTATCAAGGATATAAACTAGCGTTTTATGATTCACTAACTAATGTTTATAACAGAAGAGCTTATGATACTACTGAAGTAAAAAATAAAGATGTAATTGCTGTAGTTGATATAGATTTTTTTAAAAAGATTAATGATACTTACGGGCATGATGTAGGAGATATTATTTTAAGAAGTCTTGCAAGTATTTTGAAACAATACTCAAAAGCTTATCGTTATGGTGGAGAAGAATTTGTTTTGATTTTTAAAGAATATGATTTTTATAAATGTGTTAGCTTACTTGAAAACCTTAGAAACGAAGTGCAAAATCATACTTTTAAGGCTAAAAATCACGAAATAAAACTAACTATTAGTATAGGTGTTAGTTTGGTTACAAACTCTAAATTTGGAGCGTTTGAAACTGCTGATAATAGACTTTATAAAGCTAAACAAACAGGAAGAAATAAAACTATATTTGAATAACCAAAGTCATATTAAATTCTTTGATAAATTTATTATTTATACTAAGTTTGTGAGTATATTTATTTTTATAAAATTACTTAAAAGATAATAATATTTGAAAACCTTATTTTAAATCCTATAAATTAGAATTTAAAATAAGAAAATTCAATACTTAAAACTCAAATCTAATACTTGCATTAATATTATAATCAATATTTAAATTCCCACTAAAAGTCTTTTCAGCTTCTATATTTAATCCTAATTTTTTACTAATATTTTTATTAAGTCCTATACTTGCAAAACCTCTTTTATCTTTCTTCGCTCCACTAAAAGCAAAAGAACTAATCCCATCACTAACTAAAAAATCAGGATTATTAGTTAAATCAAATATTCCACCAATTCCAGCTCTTAATGTTGTATTATTAATATCTACTCCAGTATAAACTGCTGCTTTTGATACCATTAAAACTTTTGAAGAAGATGTAATATTGACATTTGATACTTGAGATAAATTGCCAAATTGAATTACTTTTTCACCTTTAATATCAGTCTTCGGGATATAATTTGCAATCAATTCTAAACTAGGCTCTAAATAAAATTCATCACCAAATCTATAACCTAATTCAGCACTTGCTATTATACCTGTTCCTTTACTTGTAGAATTTCCTAAAAATGTATCGTTTCTAAATTCGCTTTTATAATGATTTGTTTTAAGAGTAGCATCTAAGAAAAATCCATTATTATAAACATTACTAACATACACTCCAAAACCATAATTATTAATTTTTGAATTAGTAGTATTATCAGTGGTTGTTTTACCGATATTTAGCATAATTCCTGCATAAGTATCAAAATCATTATTATTTATAATTTTGTCAGCACCTAATTGTATTTCATTGGCTTTTATAGAAGTATTTTTTATACTACCTTTATTTATATATCCACGAATCCAAATTCCTGCATTGTTATTAGTAAAACTTCTTAATTCTCCTAAACGCTTATTAAGATTATTATATTCAAACACTTGAGAAAAATAAAATTGCGAAGTCATTAATTTAGCTGATTCTAAAGCTTTTTCATTTTTACCTGTTACCATTAATTTGATAGCTTCTTTTTGTTCTTCTAATGCTATTTCAAATTTTTCTTCATCAGTCTTAGGCTCACTTGGTTTAATAGGATTTGCAGGTTTTAAATCTATCCAAGGAATGCTTGGTTTGATTTCAGGTTTTGCTTCTTCGTTAGGATTAGGTTTAATATTTTCATTAGGATTTATAGGAGTTTCTGGTGTAACTTCTGGCTTAATATCAGGTTTTATTTCTGGCTCACTTGGTTTAGTATCTTCAATATTTGGCGGGGTTGTTGGCTTAATAGGATTTGCAGGTTTTAAATCTATCCAAGGAATGCTTTTATTGTCAAAATCTTTTATCATTGTGCCTTTATTTTCTAGACTTTTATCTGTATTTTGATTAATTAACTCTTTTGCTTCATTACTTGCTAATAAATTATCATTAAAATCTACTAAATCTTTTATTTTATCACTATTAGCTACTATTTCATTTATTTTATTTATATCTAATTTAGAATTATTTTTATAAGTTAAATTATTAAAACTTTGCTTATTATCCTTAGCTAAAACATATACTTGATAATCTCCTACCTTTTCACTCTTTAAATAAGAATTCGCTAAAGCATATTCGCTAATTCCTGAATAGAATTTAAGATTTGTAGCAAAATCATTATTAGCACCCTTTAAAATAGCTAAAGGTAAATTAACACTTAAATTATTTGCTACTAAATTCCCTTTAGTATCTTTGCTAACTACTCCAATAATTCCAAAATTATTATTAGCCCCACTTGTGCTAATTTTAGAAATTATTGCTCCATTATAAGTAGTATTTGTGCCACCTAAGAAGAATGTAGAATTATTTGCAATTAGTTCATTTGTGCTAAATGCTCCTAAACTTGTAGAATTATTTAAGCTTATTTTATTTGCTGATATTTTATTTCCTGCTAAATCTTTAAAACTACCTACTAAAGAACTCCTAGTTAAATCAATATTAATAGAATTATTACTTTTAATATCAAAATTAAGAGCTGAATTTGTAGCCTTTAAAACACCCCCCCCCCATTAATTCTAAATATCCTTTAGTATTTATATCTTTACCTACTTTTGTATTGGTTAAATTAAAATTTTTAGCACTATATTTAGCATCACTTATAGATGGTAATTTAAATCCTTCTAAAGTGCTTTTATTTAAAATTATTTCATCAGCACTAAAACCACCTTTAAAAATTGAATTAGTATCATCAATTTTGCTTACATATTCACTTTTTACAATTTTATTAAATACTGAATTAGAGCTTTTTATTTCTCCTGAATAATTATTTAAAGCCCCATCTAAATAAACATTATCTAAGCTTATTTTAGAATTGATAGTAGGTTTTAGAGTTTTTATAAGTCTAATATCATCAGAATTTACAATATCGCCTTTAATATAACTATTTGTAATTATAAATGTTCCAGTAGAAGTTGAACTTTTATTTAAATCAAGACCACCACCAATATAAGCTTTGTCAATATTTGCATTTTTTCCGAGATTTGTTTTAGTGCTTGAATTGATAATAGTATCAAAAGTATTATTTGTAGCATTCATAGTATTGCTTGATTTTGCAATGAAATTTGAATTATTTTTATAAATACCCTTAATAGTAAAATCCCCATCAGTATTTATATACCCTGTTATACTAGAGCCTTTATTATTTTTAGTATCATCTATTATAATAGTGCTTGATTGATTAGCCATAATAGCTGTTGATTTTATATCATTATCTCCTGCTTTTATGATTGAACCACTTATATTTAAATAGGTTTTATCAGTTCCAAAACTACGAGCATTAATAGCTTGATAACTTCTACCACGCTGATAACCTCCTTCTACTAAAGAATTATTTAAATTTAATGTCCCCTTATCTATTAAAATAGCAGAAGCAAATTGAAAATCTGTTCTATCAGCATTACCAGCATAAACACTAGAATTAATTAGAGTAACTATTCCATTATTTTTTATTTTAATAGCTTCTATATTATTACTAAATACACTATTGCCTTGAGAAATAAAAATAGAACCATTATCTGTAAAATTACCGCCAGATACTAATATTAAATAATCTTTATTATCAATTTGTGTATTTTTATAATCAAATATTAGATTTTTATTTTCTATACTATTTGTAGTTAATGTGCCATTAATTACAAAAGTTGAATAAATACTATCATCTATTTTATTGGCTTTAATACTAGATATTCCTGTTTGTTTTATGTCTATATTTTTTGTTAAGTCACCAACAATATTTGTAGCATCATATGAATATAAAATAGTTGTAAGAACTATACTTAATTTAAAAATATTTTTCATTAAAAAACCTTTATTTTTTACATAAATTTGTATTACATGAATTAATATTAAATAAAATTTAGTTATTTTAAAATATTAAATATAAATATTAGAAATATTTAGCTGAATTGTAGGGCTAGGTTTGAAATAATTTTTTTGCAAACTATAATGAATATTGACACATTCATTTTCAAATGGGATAAAATCACAATTAAAACAAATCGCTTCAAAAGTTAAATTATTTTGAGTAAAAGTGCATTTTAAGTGCTTTTCGTTTAATAAAACTAGATTTTTAATAATTACGCCTTTACTTATAAAAAATGGCTTTTCATTACCTTGCCCAAAAGGCTCAAAATCACTTAAAATATCTAATAATTCCATATCAATTTCGCTAAATTCTAACTCGCCTAAAGTATTAGTAGTATCACAAAAATCAATATCATTATAATTAAGTTCTAAATTATTTAGCCTTGTTTTAAATTCTTTTAAATGTTCAACCTTTAAAGCAAGTCCAGCAGCTCCTTTATGTCCGCCGTAATTAGTCAAAATATCGCTAACATTTGATAAAAGCTCTAAAATATCAAGCTCTGCTACGCTTCTAGCACTTCCTTTTGCTAAGTCATCTTCAATATTAAAAACAAAACTAGGTTTATTAAATTGTTTAGCTAAACGACCTGCAACTATGCCTAAAATACCCTTATGCCAATTCTTAGAATAAGCTATGATTACTTTATCATTTTCGTTTGCAAATTCTATGCTTTCTAAAAAACTTTGCTTTTCTTGTTCTTTTCTATCTTGGTTTAATTTTTCTATTATTTCTAATAAATTCTTAGCTTCATTAAGGCTTTTTGCTCTTAAAAATTTATAAGAAATACTAGCATCATCCATTCTTCCACTAGCATTTAATAATGGTGCTATTAAAAATGGAATACTCTCATAATCAAAGAATTTCTTTTTATATTTTTCTTTTAAAACTACAAAAGCAGGACGATTTAATTTATTTAACTCTTTTAAGCCATAGCGAACTAATATATGATTTAAATCATTTAAATTCATCATATCAGCAACAATTGCAATACACAATAAATCTAAAAAACTAGCCATATTGTATTCTATATCTAATTCTTTTTTAATAGCCCCACATAGCCACCAAGCTACTTGCGCCCCGCAAATCTCACAATTAATATGCTTAGAAAACTCACAATCATCTCTTTTTGGATTAATTACAGCATAAGCATTTGGTAAAGTATCTCCTGGGGTGTGATGATCGCTTATTATTAAATCTATACCTAATTCTTTACATTTATTTGCAGCTTCATAAGCTACTATTCCATTATCAACCGTGATTATTAAACTAGCGTCTAAATTACTCACTATATCTTCGCTAATTCCGTATCCATCGCTAAAACGATTTGGAATTTTAACAATTATTTCTACACCTAAATTAGCAAAAAATTCACTCATAATAGTAGAAGATACTATGCCATCTACATCATAATCTCCTACTACTGCTATTTTTTCTTTATTTTTTATTGCCTTAGCTATTCTAATTGCTGCTTTATTCATATCCTTAAAGGTATGAGGTTTTGGAATAGTGCTAAGGCTTTTATGAAAATCGTTTTTAAATCTATCTTCTAAAACCTGCTTAATTTTAGTTTTATTTAGTGCAAGCATTGTCTAATAAAGCCTAAGATGACAGGATTTGCTTTAGTTAGCCTTGAAGTAAATTCAGGATGATATTGAACGGCTACGAAGAAATCATTATTTGTATTTTCAATAGCTTCAATAAGTCCATTTGATTCCCCACTAATAATAAGTCCATTTTGCTCGTATAAATCACGATATTTTGAGTTAGCTTCATAGCGATGGCGATGTCTTTCATAAGCTACTTTAGAATTATATAACTTACTTAAAAGTGTGCCTTCTTTTATATTGCAAACATATTCGCCAAGTCTTAAAGTCCCACCTAATGGAGTTTTTATTGTTCTGATTTCTTTTGAACCTGATTGATTAATAAATTCATCAATTAAATAAACAATAGGATTTTTAGTATTCTCATCAAATTCAGTTGAGTTAGCATCATCAAGTTTTATAACATTTCTAGCAAATTCAATTAAACTAAGCTGCATTCCAAGACAAATTCCTAAAAATGGAATATTATTTTCACGAGCGTATTTAATAGCCTTGATTTTACCTTCAACACCACGCTGTCCAAATCCACCAGCTACAAGTATTCCATCATTTCCAGCTAAATCATTTTCATCTTTTAATTCTTCGCTATCTATCCAATTAATTTCTACTTTTGTATCAAGATTTGCACCTGCGTGAATTAGTGCTTCTGTTAAAGATTTATAACTTTCTTTTAAATCTATATATTTTCCTACGAAAGCAATTTTAACTTTTTTGCTTGGATTAATTATTTTTTCTGTTAATGCTTCATACTCTTTTAAATTAGGAGTTTTTAGCTTTAGATTTAAATGTTTTGCAATAGGTAAAAGTATATTTTGCTCTAAAAATTTAAGTGGAATTTGATATATGCTTTTTGCATCAATACTTTCTATTACACAATCAATTTCTACACCGCAACTCTTTGCAATTTTTTCTTTTATTTCATCGCCTAGTGGAATTTCACTACGAGCTATTATCATATCAGGACTAATACCTATTCTTCTTAATTCTCCAACTGAATGTTGGGTTGGTTTAGTTTTTAATTCTCCTGCTACTTTTATAAAAGGAACAAGAGTTAAATGTGCGTAAAATACATTATTTTTTCCGTATTTAAGTCCTAAAGAACGAATTGCTTCAAGGAATGGTAAGCCTTCAATATCTCCAACCGTTCCACCAATTTCTACTACTAAAACATCTTGATTTAAAGCTGCTGCTTCCATTCTACTAGCAATTTCGCCTACAATGTGTGGAATTACTTGAATAGTTTTACCTAGATATTCTCCACGGCGTTCTTTTTCAATTACGCTTTGATATACTTTTCCTGTAGTAAAGTTATTAAGATGAGTTAAATCTTCATCTAAAAATCTTTCATAATGTCCTAAATCAAGGTCAGTTTCTGCACCATCTTTTGTAACAAAAACTTCTCCATGCTCAAGTGGGCTCATAGTTCCTGGGTCAATATTTATATAAGGGTCAGCCTTTAAAATACTTACCTTTAATCCACTTTGTTTTAATAAACTTGCAATGCTAGCTGCTGCAATTCCTTTACCAAGTGAGCTTAAAACTCCACCTGTTACAAATATAAATTTAGCCATACTTTTTCCTATCAGTTTTTTTTATTGTATATAATTTTAATAACCAATCAAATAACTTCGTTTTTTAAAAATTCTAAAACCCTAATTTGTGCGAAATCTTCAATTTCTTCTTCGCCTTCTTTAATTGATTTTTTCAATACTAATCTATCAAGTTGAACGAAATTAATTTTTCGCTTTAGTTTTGGATTTTGTTTAGTTAATTTTTTAATTCCTTTAAGTATATTATCAACTCCCATTGTATCTTGTTTAATATATTTTATATATTGATAAATGGTCGCTAAAAATATTCTTCTTTTGATTTCTTTTTTATAGATTTCTTTTGAGAGTTGTTCTATTTTTCGCTTTAAATCTTGTCTTTCATCTTTAACAACTCCTGCAATACAAGAAATTAATTTAGCTCTTAAATCAAAAGAATTATTAACTCCTATAAAAGTAATTCTTAAATTCGCTAAAAAAATATAAATTAAATCTAATTTCATTTACCCTCTATTAAGTCATTTTATCTTAAAATGCGTTTTCTCAAGTCAAGCCTTGTGCAATGTTTGTAAAAAGCAGAGCTTCAGGATGGGAACATAGCAGAGCACTTTTTATGAGTGTGTGCCGCAAGTCTCTTGGCTTGGGTTTGTAAAAAACTCTTCAAATTCTTTTAACATTTCATAAAAATTTACTTCACCAATTTTAGGATTTTCTTTAAAATCATTTAAAATCTTTGAATAACCATTTTTTAAATCCTTAGATTTAACGCCGTAATAATTAGAAATGATTGCTTCTAAAAAAGCTCCAGTTTTATCACAAGCTTTAAGCATTTTTCCATCAATTGTATTAAAACAATCTTCATTATAATCGTTAGGATTTTGAATAATTTTTACATTTTCTTTATTTATTCTATTTTTAAATTCATCTTTTTTAATCTTACCATCTTCATTATAAATTCCTAAAAGATAAGCAAATTCAGCTCTTATATTATTAGGCACAAAAGGTAAAATCTTTTCATCAATTAATTTAAGCTCATAATCACTTATTATCTCACTAAGCCCATCAATTCCGTATTTAACAGGTGTAATAATATCTCTTGTAAGACTTTCTGGTAAATCGTGAAAAATAGCACAAAAGAAGTTACTAATAAATCTAGTATCACAAGCTTTTATTTTAAGACAATAAAAATAGCTTAAAACAGCTACTACTAACATATGTCCTAAAACACTTGTTTCAGGAATTCTAGGAGTTTGAGCCCAACGCTTTTGAAATCTTAAACGACCACTTAAATCAATTACCTTAGCTAATTTTTGATTTAATGATATTTTTTGAACTGCTAAAATTTCTAAATAATCTTCTAATTCTTCATCTAACTTAGCTTTAATTTCTTCATAATTACTAACATTTGGATATATAAATGAAAACTCATATCTAGTTGATAAATACCCTGCTGCTTTTAAAATAAATTTTTCTTTTTCGTGAGTTTTATCATTATAATAATCATTAAAAATTTTTAAAAAATCATCGTTTTTATTGATTAAACTAAATTGTTTTTGTATCCATTCATCTAATTCTTTTTGTTTTGTTTTTTTGATTTCATTTAATACATCAGGGCGAATATCAGTAACTATTACACGAGAAATAAACTCAACAACAATAGCATCAAGTAAAAATCTCATATCAATATCTTTTTCACTTTTTGCTAAAAAATAAGCAATAATAGCCTTATGAGCTTGTTTATCAAGTTCAACTAAATTACAAATTCTAGGAAAATCATTCCATCTTGAAATTGAAGCAGCCTTAAAAATATGTAAAACAAGCTCTGGACTAATCATTATTTATCCTTTTTATCTTTTTTCTTTTCTTTTTTAATTTCCGTATCAGAGCAGCACTCAATCACCGTATGAACATTACCACGAGGATTAAAATCTCCAACTAATTTAATATATTTTGGTTTTAAACGCTTTTTAAGAGTATTATAAATCTTATTTATACTATCTTCGTGGCTTATGTTTTTGTTATAAAATGAATTAACATAAAGTTTAATTGCTTTAAGTTCAACTACCCATTTATTAGGTATATATTCTAAATATAATGTTGCAAAATCAGGATAACCACTTCTTGGGCAAAGACAAGCAAATTCAGGTAGAGTTATTTTAATAACATAATCATTTTTTTGCTTATTTTCCCAACGCTCTAATTTTTTACCTTTAATTTTTTTTATTTCTTTTTGTCCGTATTTTAATTTTTCTTTCATTTCATCTCCTTAAGATTTTTGTCCTTATAAAATAAAAAGCCTTGATAATAATCAAATTTAATATCTTTTGTTAAATCAAGTAGATTTTTATTATCAATAAATCTCATAATAGTTTTGATATTTAGGCTTTTACATAAATTAAATAAATTTTCATAAATTATAAAATATTTTTCATTTTTTACATTTTTATTAAACTCAATATCAAAAATACCAAATTCAAATTCTAATCGTTTTAAATATTCTAAAGAACTAGGCGAACCTATACGATTTAGGGCAAAATTGATATTAATTTCTCTATATTCTTTTATTATTTCTTCAAATCTTGGCATATCATAATAAACATCATTTTCAAAAAATTCAAAAATAATTTTCCCATTTGTATTAGGGTGCTTAATAAAATATTCTCCTAAATAAAATAAGAAATTTAAATTCCTTAAAAAATCAGGAGATATTTTAATAATAATCCTATTATTAAAATGATATTCTTTCGCTAAAAGTTCTAAAAGATTTTTATAATAATTAAATTCTAAATTATTTTTAATAATTATTTCTTCTAATTTTGCTTGAGATATTTTCTCTGGATAATCTGAATTAATCCTATAATTTAAATAATATATTTCTTCTTCACCTTCTAGCCTTTGGATTTTTAAGAAAAAATCACTCTTATTTATAGAGCTTACAACACTATTAGTAATGATATTTTCAGTAGCTACATCTACATCATCTTTTAATCTATTTTGTGCTTCTAAATAAAGTTTATTAAAATTAATACTTGATTTTATAATAGAATAATAGCACTTAAAATCAACTCCATCTATTCTTTCTCTTTTAATTTCTAAAAATATTTTTTTAATTTCGTGTTGCAAGGTTTTATGCTTTGAACTACTTAAAATCATAAAATCAGCAGTAGTAATCCTACCTATTATTAGATTTTCATCCCACGCATAGAATTTATCAATTAATTTTTTCAATAATCTATCACTTTTATTAAACCCTAGCATTAATTTAATTTCGTTTATATTAGAAATTGTAAAAAACACTATAAAATCATCATTATTTAGATATTTTGTAAATTCACTTTGTAATAAAGTCCCAGTTTTTTCATCAATTACATTATGCTTTACTGATTTATAAATTACAAAAACAAAATAATAAAAATACAAAAATATAAAACATAAAATTACTAATATATCTAATGGTTTAAAAACTATTTCGTTAAATTCTTGCAAATATACAAAAGCAAAAACTAATAGTAATAAAGGCATAATGAGCTTAATAGCTGCATCTTGCCTATTTTTTCTTTCAATTTTTTTACTAATTGTCATATATCTAAGTGTTTTACATCTTTAGCGTGTGCTTGAATATATTCACGGCGAGGCTCAACTTCATCTCCCATAAATAAATTAAACACTCCACTAGCCCTATCAAAATCATCAACACTAATTTGAATTAAACGGCGATTTTCAGGGTCCATTGTAGTTTCCCATAATTGTTCTGGGTTCATCTCACCAAGACCTTTATAACGCTGAATATAAGTTCCTTTTTTAGCATTTTTTTCAACTTCATCAAGAACTTCTAAGAAATCTTTATCATTAAAAATATTTCTTTCTTCAATTTTTTTATAAATATAAGAAGCTTCTTCAAAATATGGACTATAAAATAAATCATTATTTACAACTATTTCTTCTAAACCATTTTGAGTTTGAACATAAATTTTAATCTCATCTTCACTAAGATAATGATTTAATATATTAAATCCTTTTGCTTCTAAAAATTCTTTTGATACTTTAAAAATCTCTTGCATATTAAGAGCTAAAATATCAGGATTTTCAACATAATGTCTAATTAATTCAATCACATTAAAGCGTTTTTTAAGCTCATTTAAAATACTTCTATAAGCTGCTACAACTTTTAAGAAATCTTTTAAATCATTTGTCCCAATTCCACTAAATTCTAAATTCTCAACTCCAGTTTCAATCAAATAATCATTTAAAGCTTTTTCATCTTTTAAATATATTTCTTTTCTTTGACCTTTTTTATAGCGATATAATGGTGGTTGAGCTAAATATACATGTCCATTTCTAATTAATTCTTGCATAAATCTAAAGAAAAATGTAAGAATTAGAGTTTGAATATGAGAACCATCAACATCAGCATCTGTCATAATGATAATTTTATGGTATCTTAATTTTTCTATATCAAAATCATCGCCTATTCCACAACCAAATGCCGTAATCATATTTTTAATTTCATCAGATTTTAAGATTTTATCAAGGTGTGATTTTTCAACATTTAAGATTTTTCCTTTTAAAGGTAAAATCGCTTGAAATTCCCTATTTCTTCCTTGTTTAGCAGAACCACCAGCACTATCGCCCTCTACTAAATATATTTCTCTAATTTCAGGGTCTTTTGAAGAACAATCAGCTAATTTTCCAGGTAAAGTCCCTACACTTATGCTTTCTTTTTTACGAGTTAATTCTCTTGCTTTTTTTGCTGCTTCACGACCTCTTGCAGCCATTAAAGCTTTATTCATAATAGCACGAGCATCGTTTGGATTTTCTTCAAAGAATTTAGTTAAAGCATCATTTGTAATTTTATTTACTATACCACGAACATAAGAACTACCTAATTTACCTTTAGTTTGTCCTTCAAATTGTGGTTCAGGAACTTTTACACTAACTATTGCAATAAGTCCTTCTTTAGTATCTTCGCCTGTTATTTTTATATCTTTTTCTCTAGCGGCTGCATTTGCTTCAATATAACTTGTAATTACCTTTGTAAGCCCCATTCTAAAGCCTGCTTCGTGAGTTCCACCATCTGCGGTTTTAATGTTATTTACGAATGAAAATAAAGTCTCACTATAAGTATCATTATACATTAGTGCAATATCTACAACTACATCTTCTGCTTCATCATTAAATGCAATTACATTTGTAACAGCTTCTTTTTTATTTAAATCAGTTACAAATTGAGAAATACCACCATCATAATGATAAGTTTCGCTTTTACCATTTCTTTGGTCTTTAAAATTAATAGTAATTTGTGGATTTAGATATGCTAATTCACGAAATCTCTTAGCTAAAGTATCATAATCAAATTCAACTACTTCAAATATCTCAGGGTCAGGGAAAAACTCTATGCTAGTTCCTGTGCGATTAGTTGTTTTGATTATTTCTAGCTCACTTGTTGGAATACCTTTAGAAAATTCTTGTCTATGAGTATTTCCATCTCTTTTAACAGTTGCAATTAATTTAGATGAAAGTGCATTTACAACCGATACACCAACGCCGTGCAAACCACCACTAACCTTATAAGTATCTTTATCAAATTTTCCACCAGCGTGAAGAACGGTTAAAACAACGGTTAGAGTTGAGATATTTTCAGTTGGGTGAATTCCAACAGGAATTCCACGACCATTATCAGTAACTATACAAGAACCTTCTTTGGTAATTTCAATATCAATAGTATTACAAAAGCCAGCCATAGCTTCATCAATAGAGTTATCAACTACTTCATAAACCATATGATGAAGACCATTAAAGTTAGTATCGCCAATATACATTCCAGGGCGTTTTCTAACTGCTTCTAGTCCTTTTAATACTTTAATTTTACTTTCTGCATAATTTTCTTGCATTATTTATCCTTAGTTTTTATTTGCTGATATTAGTGATAAGAAATTTTTACTTTCTAACACAACAGGAGCTGCTGATGAATAGAATTTAAATGTGAAATATTCATTTTCATTTAAATGTAAAAAATCCATCATATGTTTGTTTGTAAGATTTATTTCAAATTTATCTTCTATAGTAATATTTGTTTCTAGCTCACTTGTAGCATTTGTTTCGTTAAAATCATCACTTAAAGCATTATTTTTAAATGTGATTTTACCGGTTTCAAATTCTATTTGACATTTTGTGCAAACTGCACTTAGTTTTTTTATTTCATTTAAAAAGTCTTCGTTTTTAATGATAATTTCATTTGTAGGTAATTTATGTGGCATTACTTCAACATATCTTAAAAAATCAATAGTTGCTAATTTTGTAAAGAATTTAAAATTATCATTTTCAATGATTAAATAATTATTTGTTTTATAAACTCTTACTTCTTCATTTAATAATTTTTGTAGTTCTTGAGCTGATTTTTTTGTAATTATTAATCTTTGTTCGTATTCATTTTGAGCTATGAATGAATATTTGTGAATTCTTTTAGAATCGCTTCCTACAAAAACAATGCTATCCTTTAAAATATCTATATAACAGCAATTAAATTGAAAAGAAATACCATTATTATCAACAGCAGGTAAAATCATTTTAAAGCCGATATTTAGTTCTTTTGCACTTATTAAAATAGGTGTTTTGCTATTTTCATCTTCTAAGAAAGAAAAATTATTTTCACTATTTATTGGCAATGAAAAATTAGTTTTATTTTGGGTAATTTTGATAGATTTTTCTAATTTTTTGATTTTAATATCGCTATTATCAAGGCTTTTTAAAATATCAATTAATTTTTTAGCATTGATAAAAATTTGCCCTTCATTTATGATATTACATTCTTGGATTTTATATTCAATTCCTATTTCACTATCACTTGCTCTTAAAATTAATTCATTGTTATAAGCTAATAATAAAATATTAGAATTTAAACTTGTATTATCTTTTTTCTCAACATAATTGCTAACTATTAAAGCTATATTTTCTAATCTCTTTTTGTCTATTTGTATTTCCATATTCTTCCTTTTTCGCTTTATTATATTTAATAATCTTTATTTTTTGAGTTTATTATTTTATTTTTTAAATGTTCTACTAGGCTTCTAAAATCATCATCAAGACATATCATTTCATTTATTTTTTTAATATGTTTTGAAATAGCACTATGGTCTTTCATTTGAAAATGAGTTGCTATTTGGCTTACTGAATTTGAAATTAATTCTTTAGTTAAAAATATAACTATTCTTTTAGCTTTTACTATTTCTTGTTTTTTAGAACTTGATTTTATTTCGCTTATTTTTACATTTAATTCTGAACTTACTATATCAAAAATATCTTCAATTTCAATATTTGATTGATTTTCTTTAATGTATTCTTTTATTTGATTTTTTAAATCATCTAAGGTTATTTTTTGTTTTCTTATACTTTGAAAAGCGTAAATATAATTTATAATTCCTTCTAAATCCCTTACATTTTCACCTATATAATTAGCAATAGTATTAATCATTTCATCATTTAATTCTATATCATATACAAGGCTTTTTTTCTTAATAATTGCTTTTTTGGTTTCTATATCAGGGACACTAATATTTGCAAGAACTCCTTTATTAAATCTTGATTTTAATCTATCTTCAATTCCATTTAAATTTATAGGAGCTACATCTGAAGTCATTATTATTTGACCATTTCTTTCTACTATATCATTAAAGATATGAAAGAATTCTTCTTGTATTTTATCAGTAGTTCCTAAGAACTGAATATCATCAATTAATAATAAATCACAATCTTTATATTCACTATTAAAACTATCAAATTTATTTGCTAATATTGCATTTTGATAGTCTTTCATAAAACCTTTTGAAGTTTTATATATTACTTTTTTTCCAAGTTCTAAACATTCATGTCCACTAGCTTGTAATAAGTGAGTTTTTCCTAAACCTGTATTTGAATATATAAAAATTGGATTAAAGTCTTTTCCAAATTTATTTTCATCTGTTATTGCTTTACAAATTCTATAAGCAAACTCATTACTTTGTCCTACTATGAAATTATCAAAAGTAAGGCTTTGATTTAATATTGAAATTTGTTTTTTAGCTACTATTGGCTGAGTTTCTTGTGGTTTGTTTATTTTTTCATTATTTACTTGAATTGTAATTTTATATTTTTTACTATTTGTTTTTTCTGCTATTTTTTCTAATATGCTTTGGTATTTTGTTTGAATATGTTTAGCTATGAATTGATTAGGTGCATTTAGAATTATTTCATTATTTTTGCTTTCATTAATTTGTAAAATTTCAAAATAATTTTTATATTGATTTTCTCCAATTAATACTTTTAATTCTTCTAGAATTTTATTTAACATTTATTCCTCTTTTTTGTTATTACCTTTGATGATGTGAAAATCTAGTAATATTTGTTTAAAAATATTTAAAACACCTATATATCAATGCTTTTAATAGTGAAAAAATATACCAAAAATATACAAACAATTTACAATATTTCATCATAAATTTCACAAGCTCTTTAAAAAATTCTTTAATTTAGTGAAATTTTTTTATGAATTTTTATTGTAATTTTTAAAATTCTTATAAATTTTCGTGAAATTCTATAAAAATCAGTTTATGTGAAATTCTATTTCATTAAGAAATTTATCGTAATAATAAGCATTTCATAAAAAAATAATTTTAAATTTCACAAGGATTTCACATATGAAAATTTTAGGATTTGACCCAGGAACTAGATTTTGTGGATATTGCCTTTTAGAAAAAAATGGCAGCACAAATACTCTTTTAGAAGCAGGTTTAATAAGATTTAAGAGTAAAGAATTAATAGATAATATTTTAGAATTAAACGAAGCTTTAGAAATGATTTTTAAAAAAGTTCCAAATGCTAGTGTTGCAGTTGAAAATATATTTTTTGCTTATAATCCGCAAAGTGTTTTAAAACTCGCACAATTTCGTGGAGCGATGCTGCTTAAAATCTTGCAAACTTATGGGAATTTTAGTGAATATACAGCTTTACAAGTTAAAAAAACAATCACAGGCAAAGCAAAAGCAGAGAAAGAACAAGTAGCTTTTATGGTTAAAAAGCTTTTAAAAATCAATAAAGAAATAAAACCACTTGATATAACCGACGCAATGGCGGTTGCATTAACTCATAGTTTTTATATAAAAAATACTTAAAATATTAA
>NZ_JACGBA010000017.1:0-49749 GCF_020137685.1 Campylobacter sp. RM9331 | reverse complement strand
GCTCCGAATTCATCTTTAGAATTTAAATCAATCTTACTTGCTGTTTTTCTTTCGTGATTTATTAGTGCGAATACTTCTCTTAGACCTTTTTGAATGATTTCAAGTGGGCGTAAAGATTGCTTGATTAATAAATATAAAATAGCTGAAATTATTAGCAATGAGATGATAAACATTGTTAGGTTTTGTTTTAATAAATTATTTAAATTTTCATCAAAATCTTTGTTTTCATTAGTGCTACAAATTGTCCAATTTAATTTATCATAAGTTGTACAAACTGCATTTTTATCATGGTTTTCAAAATTGTATTCAATAGTTTTAAACCCGTTATAATCTTGTGCTTTAGACAATTCTTGTTTAATTGTGTCTATAACAGGATTTTGTTTTAATTCATACTTTGGATTTATATGTAAAGTAAATTGATTGTGTGTATCAAATGCAAATATCGCATTTGTAGCTGAGTATTTTAGTTTTAATACACTATCTTTTAATGGTTTTAGAGTTAAGTCTCCGCCAATTACTCCAATAATTTTTCCATTTTGCATAACCGGAGCATAAATTGTCGCTATAACTGTCTTTAATCTATCATCATAATAAATATCGTCACTTAAATTTACAACTTTATCAACTAAAGCTTCTTTAAACCAATTACGTTCCCTAGCATCAAAATCCTTAATTATATGTGCTGCTTCTTCATTACCCTTATAGAATGTTTTGCCATCTTTAACCTTAGCAAAATATAAAGCATTAAGTCCTGATGGAGAATATAATAAATTTAGTCTTCTTAAAATCATATCTTCATCTGTATCAATATTAACTTCTTCAATAGCTTTAGCAAATTTTGTTAAAAAATTCATCTTACCAGAGAAATATGAATCTACATAGAGCATTGTAGCTTCAAGTGTTTTTTGTTTACCTAAATTAGAATAATTTACAGCGTCATTTTTAGAACTGTTATAATTTAGCAACCCTAATAGAATAAAACAAATAACTAATGGAATGCTTACTAATAGTGGTATTTTGTTAGTTAATTTCATAGATTTTCCTTTAAAAGTAATTGCTTAAATGAAAGATTATAGATATTAAGAATTAATTAAAACTTAATCTTTGTGTTTTGTATTTTTAAATAGTAGTAAAAATTCACTCCCTTTATTTAGCTCGGAATTTAACATTATTTTAATTTTATGTATTCTAGCTATCTTTTTTACTATTGAAAGTCCTAAACCTGTGCCTTTTATTTGTTTGTTTCTGCTTATGTCTTGTCTAAAAAATCTCTCATATATTCTATTTTGAATATCCTTGCTAATGCCTATACCAGTGTCTTTTATAGATAAAACTATGTGTTTTTTGTTTATATTCAAACTAATAATTATTTTGCCATTATCTATATTATATTTAATCGCATTATCAATTATATTATAAAGCATAGTTTTTATTAGTTTTTCATTGGAAAAAAATATAAACTCATCTATATTCATAAGTATTTTTATATTTTTTTCACGGATTTTAAAATCTAATTCTTTAATAATTTGACTTAAAACATTGCTTATATTTACATTTGTCATCTCAAAATTATTAACTTCATCTAAAAATGATAATTTAATAATCTCATCAATCATCTCAAGTAAAGCACTTGATTGATTGTAAATTGTATCTATGAATTGCTTTTCATCTTCTTTTTTTACTAGATTATTTTTAAGCATTTCAGAGCTTAACATTATTGAAGTAAGTGGAGTTTTTAACTCGTGAGTAACATTTGCACTAAACTCAGCTCTTATCTTTTTAAATTGTTTATTATGTTCTTTTACTTGAGATAAAAAAGTCTTTAATTCATTGTATTGAAATGATTTATCAAGCTCGTTTATGTCAAGTTCGTATAATGGTTTTACTATGCTTTTGCTTATAAAATATGCAAGAGTTAAGCTAAGTAATGTTATTAGTAAAAATACTAAAAATATTGTTTTAAAAATTTCTATTTTAAAATCAAGATTTATAAAATAAATATTATCAAAAACGCTAAAAATCGCTGCTTGTAATAGTATCAAAACAAAAAATGAAACAAAAAATATAGCAAAAAATATCCTAGTTCTCATAAGCTATTTTATATCCTACTCCACGAATTGTTATTATGTATTTTGCATAATCTTTTAATTTATTTCTTAAAGTATTTATGTGTATATCTAAAGTCCTACTTGAAATATTTGCTCCCCAAATCTCTTTTAATAAATCTTCTTTTTTAAGGCAAATGTTTTGGTTTTTAATGAGTTTTGTAAGTAATTCAAATTCTTTTAAAGTAAGGTTTATTTCTTCTTCATTAATGCTTACTATTCTAGTTTTTAGGTTAATTTTTAAATCTTTAAAAATGATTTCATTATTACAATCAATTCTTCTTAAAATATTTCTAATTCTTGCTAGGAATTCTAAAATAGAAAAAGGCTTAGTAATATAATCACTTGCTCCTAAATCAAGACCTTTTACTTTATCGTTTTCTTGATTTAACGCACTTAGTAAAATTACTTCAATAGCTTTTGTTTTTTCATTAGATTTTATTTTTTTTAGGATACTAAAACCATCTTCGCAAGGTAGCATAATATCAAGCACTAAAATATGTGGAATTTGATTGTTTAATTCGCTAAAAAGCTCTTTTGCATTAATTAAACTAATGACTTTAAAACCACTGCTTTCTAAAGCATATTTTATTAAGTTATTAATGCTTAAATCATCTTCTAAAACATACACCAAAGGTAAATCTTGCATAAGTTATCCTAATTAAAAAATATTTAAAATATTACAAAAAATAAGTAAGAAAAATAATATGAAAATAATTATTAATTTAAATAAATTCTAAATATTAAATTAATTTTGGTTTGTTTATCAAAAAGGAATACAATTTCACTCATTTTTTAAAAAAGGAGACAAAATGAAAAAAGTATTATTAAGTTTAGCAGCATTATCTTTATTAAGCACTGCAGCAATGGCTAATGATGGAGCTACATTATTTAAAAAATGTATTGCCTGTCATGGTAAAGCAGCTGAGAAAAAAGCTCCAGGTGCAGAAATTATCATCAATACT
The DNA here is from genome assembly GCF_020137685.1 of Campylobacter sp. RM9331. Taxonomy (NCBI): domain Bacteria; kingdom Pseudomonadati; phylum Campylobacterota; class Epsilonproteobacteria; order Campylobacterales; family Campylobacteraceae; genus Campylobacter; species Campylobacter sp. RM9331. The sequence continues at coordinate 46,679 of NZ_JACGBA010000017.1, read as the reverse complement.
TTAGATGAAAAAACAATTTTAGAAGCTTTACAAGGTTATAAAGCTGGAACATTTGGTGGAAAAGCTAAGAAAACTATGGAATTACAAGTTAAAAATCTTAGCGAAGATGATATGAAAGCATTAGCTGCTTATATCGTAACTTTAAAATAATTCTTAAGTTCAGGAGCAATCCTGAACTCTTTTACAAACTAACAACAATTTTCATCATAAACATACAAATAAAAGCATTTAAAATACTTGTTATTATTAGTAGTATCCAGTATTTTTTAGCAACTCCTGCAACAGCTAATAATCTTCCTAAATACTGAAGTTGAGCTCCCATTAAAAATATAGCAGGTAAAACTATGCTAACGCCAATATTATCAATAATCCCATTTGCATATAAATTAACAGCAATTCCAACTCCAGCTGAAGTGCTAAGCCACGCTGATAAAAGTATAGTAATTGCTTCTCCTGGTAAGCCAAAAATATTCATAATAACGCCACAATAATCTCCTAAGAATTTCATAACTCCTAAGATTTTTAACATTTCAGCTATTACATAAGCCATTAAAACATTAGGAATTAGATTGTATAAAGCGATATTAAAACCTTTTTTAGCACCTACTATAAAAATATCTAATGGGTTTTTGCTCTCATTATTCATTCAAAATCCTTTTTATAAAATGTATTTAAAACTATTCTTACAAAAATAGCTCCTACGAATTTCATAATTAGCATTAATATAAGTGGAATTATTGGTAAGCATACTAAATGTCCTAATAATGCTGAACCTATTGCAAAAAAGTTATTAATCATACCAGCCCCACTATATTGCCAAGCGCAAATTACTACTAAATCTTTATCGTTTATATAATTTTTATCTCTTGCTTCTTTACTCATAGCAGCACCTGCATCTGTGCTTTGTAAATCAGTAATTAATATAAGCCCACATAATCCAGGAACTCCTAAAATAGGTTTTAAAATAGGATTTAATAATTTTTGAGCAGCCTTAATAGCTCCATAATGCTCCATTACTTCAATTACTCCAAGTGCAAGCATTACAGCAGGAATTAAGCTAAATGCAAATAAAAATCCAGCCCTAGCACCACTTCCACCATCTCCTATGAAAGTTGTAGCTTTTATATTAGCTTCATCTAGGATTTTTGGGATTTTACCAAAACCACCTGTTAAAGTAGAAAAATCAAAAGCCTTTAGCATATCATGTCCTGCTAAAAGTCCTGAAAAAAATAAGATTAAAAATATTAAAGCAAGATAAGCACTAGGTTTTACTTTTCCTACTTCAAATTCTGTAGCTTTTTGCATACTACTCCTTTTAAATAAAATAAAGTTTTTATTCTACAATATTTTTTAAGAAAACAATAAGAAATAGTTATTAGTATTTATATTTTTTAAAGGAGTTAATATGGAAGTTATCAAACATTATGAGTATTTACACGAAATTCCAGAGCTTGGATTTAAAGAATTTAAAACGAGTGAGTATTTAAAAACTACTCTTAAAAATGCAGGTTTTAGTATAACTAATCTAGGAGATACAGGTTTTTATACGGAGTTAGGAAGTGGTAGCAAGGTAATTGGACTTAGGGCTGATATTGATGCTTTAGGTCATATAATTGATGATAAAGCTTGTGCAAGGCATACTTGCGGGCATGATGCACATATGTCTATGCTACTTAGTGCAGCTTTAATGGCAAAAGAGCAAAATATCATTAAAAATAACAAAATAAGATTTATATTCCAACCTGCTGAAGAATTAGGCAGTGGGGCTTTAAAAATGATAGAATTAGGAGCTTGTGAAGGTTTAAGTTCTATTTTTGGAATGCATATTCGCCCAATTCAAGAATGCCCAAGTCCTAAAGCAATAGCTTCAATGTATTATGCAGCAAGTTCAGCTATAAAAATTACTATTAAAGGCAAAGCAGCTCACGGAGCAAGACCACATTTAGGAATTAACGCAATTGATGTAGGTGTTAGCATTATTGATGCTGCGAGAAAAATTTATATAGACCCAAATAAACCAAGTAGTATAAAAGCAACTAGATTTATATGTGATAGTGGGGTTACTAATTCAATTCCTAGTGAAGCTATTTTGGTATTTGATTTAAGAGCTCAATATAATGATAGTATGCAAGAGATGAAAGAAAAACTTGAAAAAATCATAACAAATATAGCAAATGCTTATGATGCTAAGGTGAGTTTTGAATACTTAATTAATATTCCCGCAGCTGTAATTAACAAAGATTTAGCTAAGATTTGCGAAAAAGTTATAAGCAATACTTTAGGAGAAGAGAATTTAATCAAAGAGCAATTTACACCTGGTGGGGAAGACTTTTTCTTCTATCCTATTAAACTAGGCATTCCATCAGCATTTATGGGCTTAGGAGTTGATTGTGCTCCTGGACTTCATCATCCCGAAATGAGTTTAAATAAAAATGCCTTAGAAAATGGTGTTAAATTGTGGCTTAATTTAATGCTTGAGCTTGAGAATTTAAAATAGGAATTAGATGAATTATAAATTAGGCGTTATTTTATTAATTGATTTATGCGTTTTATTGTGGCAAAACAGCTTTTTAAGTATTAGCCCTTATGAATTAAACGAGCTTAGCTCAAATAGTTTTAATGGGCTTTTTGCTAATTTTGCCTTAAGTGTTTTTGGCAATGAAAATATAAGATTTGCTTATATAATCTTGCATATTTTAAGCAATATTTTGCTATATAAAATATCAATTAAATACCTTAAAAATAACGCCTATATATCTAATATTATCTTTAATCTTACTCCAGGAAGCCTTGCTTCAGCATTACTAATTAATCCTGCAGGAATTATTATATTTACTTCATTACTTCTTGTATATCTTGCTATAAAAAGGCAATTTTATATATTTTATGGGGTATTGATTGCTTGTATTTATATTGATAAAGCTATGATTTCATTATATATTGCTTGTATTTTTTATGCTTATTTTAATAGATTATCAAAGTTATTAATTTTATCAATTTTACTAATGTTTGCTACTTTTATAATGTATGGATATGATTTTTCAGGCAGACCTAGGGGGTATTTTTTAGACTCACTTGCTATTATGTCGGCTGTGTTTTCTCCGCCTTTATTTTTGTATTTTTTCTATACGATTTATTATATTAGTTTTAAGGGTAAAAAGGACTTGCTATATTGTATAAGTGCGAGTGCTTTTATAATATGCTTATTATTATCATTTAGACAAAAGCCAGAAATTGCCGAGTTTTTACCATTTTTACTACCTGCTATACCTTTAATAATTGCTAATTTTTTAACTTCTTTTAAAGTGCATTTACCACAATTTAGAGCAAAACATAATGTGATATTATTTTTTGTATTAATTTCTTTAGTGATTAGCTTTTTATTTGTGATATTTAATCCATTTTTATATAGATTTGTTGATGAAAACGAGCATTTTGCTAAAAATTATCATTTAAATAAAGAATTAGCAAAAGAGCTAAAATCACAAGGCATTAATGAAATTAGTGTTCGTAATGATAATTTTAAAGTATTAGAATTTTATGGGATTTTGCCTTGTTATCAAAATTGCAAAATAATCACTCCTTGTGAAAAAGGAAATATCAATATAAACTTTTTTGCTAAAGAATTTTCATTTTGTTTAAAGAATGAAATTTAATATAAATATATAAGTAATTATTGTAATAATTTTCAAAAATTTTTAAGTATCATTAAATAAAATTAAACGAAAATTAATTATTTAAAAAGGAGATTTAATGCAAGTTAATTTATCTAATATTTATAATAATACTTATCATAAAATGGGCGAGAGTTTTGGTGGAGTAAAGAGTGAAAGCGAATTAAAACAAATTGATGAAAATATCAAAAATAATAAAATTGATGATATAAAAACAGGCAATAATAGTGGCAATAAAATCTATTTTGAAAGTAAAAATGGCATAAGTTCTGCAAGTATTAGTGATGAGAGTTTAGATAAATTAAAAAGCCATTTTGATAGCAAAGACTTTTATAAGCGTGAAGATGGCAGTATTATTTTAAATGGTAATGCAGAAAAATATATAAGTGGTTGGTTTAGTGACATTGCTTATGCTAGGGGATATGTAGCTGCTAATAAAAACAATAATGATTTTTTAAATAAAGATGAATTATTAGAGCTTAATGTAGTAGCTAAGTTTAGTTTAGATGGAACAAATCCGCAAAATTATCAAAGCTATCAAAAAATTGAGCGTTTTTTAGCTGATAATACTACGATTTTAGATTCTGTGCCTAAAAATATTGATGAAGCATTAAATCAAACAATATTATCAAATAGTGATTTTGATGATACGATAACTTTAGGTGAGAGCGAAGAATTTGCAGCTAATAAAAATCCACAAAACCTAAACACACAAAATACAAGCACTCAAAATGTAAATCTAGCATCAAATGAAATAAAAAGTACTAATGTTGATGATGAAGAAGCAAAGAAAAAGCAAGAAATCGCAAACGCACTATCAAGTCTAACAAGGATTAAAAACACAATTAATACAAACGGAGTAAAAGCACTTAGCAAGGCTGATTTAGATAAACTTGAAATCTTAAACATTGACCCAAATTCATTGCAAAATCCTCAACTTTTAGAGCAATTTAACAAAGCTAATGATAAAGCTAACGAGCATTACGCTAATTTTTTAAATGTTGATAAGACTTATATAGATGAGAAAATGGCAAAAAGTGATGAGTTTTTAGGTGATTTTACTCACGATAGTGCTGATATAGTAAAAGATTTGCTAAAGAATAAAACACTAGATAAATTAGCATAAATTAATATTATTTAATTCAAATTCAATTTTAGAATTTGAATTAAGTATTTTTTAAATAATATTTATATGAAGACTTTTTAAAATATCTAAAGCCTTTTGGTGCAAGTCTTCATCATAACTAGCGGTTGCGTTTTTATCTATAAAAATATTTGCATTAGGAAGTGCAGATTTTGCAATTACTGCATTTGATAAGACGCAAATATTGCTTACAAGTCCAACAATTTCAATATTTTTATAATTTTTATTGCTTAGATAATTTCCAAGTTCAATTGAGCCAAAAGTATTTTTATAAAAGCATAAATGGTTTTTAGAAAACTCATTTAATTTCCCATAAATTTCTATCCCATTTGTGCCTTTAATACAATGTTTAATAGGTAGATTTTGCCCTTCTATAGTGTCTAAATAATCATCATTATGTGTATCAATAGTAAAGATTATCTCATCATTGTTTTTAAGATATTTTTCATATTTTTCTAAGATGATATTTTCTAAATTCTGTGCCTTTAAAAACCCTAAAGAGCCTGTTACAAAATCATTTTGAAAATCTACTATTATTAAAAGATTTTTCATGAATTTCTTAAGCTTTCGTATTCGCTTGGAATTAGATTAAGCCTTACATCACAAGGACTAAATCCAACTCGCTCACCTAATTTAAACAATACTTCAAGTGATTTTATTTGCTCATCTTTTAAGCTAATACTATCATCGTTTGCATAAAGACTTAGATATTTATTAAGCTCATCTTCATTTACTCTCACTTCGTTTTTGCCAAGCAATATACGACTTAATAAAGCTTTATTTTGAGTAGCGACTTTTACTGCACGAGTTAGCTCATTTTCAATTTTAATTGCATCGCTTAGCATTAAAGAACGGCGTATTGCCATTCCACCAAGTGGTAAGGTAAGCACTTCGCCACATTCAGCCTTGCAAAACTCCGCCCAAATATCCCAAATCTCACGCTCAACTCTTAATTTATCACTAAAATTAAGAATACTCTCATGTATTAACACCCCAGCATCTACACTACCATCTAAAACAGCTTTTTCTATATCTAAAAAGTTCATATAAGTAATTCTTGCATTAGGATATGCTAGTTTAAAAATTAAAGCATTTGTGGTATTTTCCCCACTTAAAGCCACTTTAAAATTAGGTTTTAAAATCTTATCTTTTAGAGTGATGAGTTTTGGACCATAGCCATTGCCAAAACTAGTAGCACATCTTAGCAAGGCGTATTCGCTTTGAATTTTAGGATACACAGCAAAAGAAATTGCACAAACATCATAAATATTATTTAAACTTGCTTTATTTAGCGTTTCTATATCATCAGCAACGCTAGTATAATTAAACTCCGAACTTATCCAACCATAGCGAATTGCCGCATACATAAAAATATCATCAGCATCAGGGCTATGAGCTAGGCTAATTTGCTTCATTTAAACAACCTTTAAAAATGAATTTATGCTCTTTAGGTAAAGCTTCATAGATATTGTAAGCTAGCTCTCTAATCTCTTTAAGTGCAGCTTTACTAGTTCTAAGAGTTAAGAAATTTTGTAAAGCTCTTGCATTTATACTCCAAGTAAGCTCGGTTTTATAACATTCTGGCAAGGCATATTTTGCAATATCTTGTGTCATTCCTTCGGTATTTAAAATAATTCTTAGTTTTTCTAAAGCACAAATACTAGCATTATCAACCAAGCGATTTCCAGTTAGCACAATATATTTTTGTGCATTAGCAAAATCAAATTCCTTAAACTCACTTTCATTTCTTAGTTCTTTTAGAGTATATCTAGTGCTTTTTACTGATAAACTTGCGTGGCGATGTCTTGCTAATTCTTGCAAACAAGCTCTTGAAATGCCTTGAATATAAAAATTATAATTTAAATGTTCAAGCGTGCTAGAGTGCTTATAAATATTTCCGATACGATTTATTAGTTCGCAGTCTTTTTCTCCTCCGTTATCGCTTTTATCAAAGCTTTGCCAACAAGTTCTCATAGCGTGAGAACAGATATTTAGTGGGGTGTAATTAAGTAGTGTAATTCTCATTATTTGCCTTTAATTTGATTTTTTTCATTATAGTTTTTTTATATAAATCTTAAGGAAACTTCAATGAATATGCTAAAAATCTCAATTTTAAGTATTTCCTTAGCAACCGTTACAGGTGGAGCTGCCGTTGCACCTGCTTTAGGACTTATTGCTAAGCATTTTTCAAATGATAGTGAATTACTTATTAAATTAATTATTACTTTACCTTCACTTTTTATTATCTTTTCAAGCTTAATTTTTGCAAAATTAGCAAATTATTTAAGCGTTAAGCAACTTGCTTTTATAGGTTTTATATTGTTTATAGTTGGCGGGGTTGCTCCGTTTTTCTTAGATGACATAATTCAGGTTTTGGTGTTTAGAGCGATTTTAGGCTTAGGCACTGGCTTTTTAATGCCATTAAGTGTTTCTTTACTTGGCTTTTTATTTAAAAAAGAAGAGCAAGGAAAACTAATGGGACTTAGTGCAATGTGTAATCAATTAGGAGCAGTTATTACCGTTAGTTTTTCTGGCTTTTTAGCGTCAATTTCTTGGCAATATAGCTTTTTAATATATCTTTTTGCTTTGGTTTTATTTGTTTTAAATATGATTTTTTTACCTAATATAAAAATAGCGGAGAAGAAAAAGAAAATAGATTTAAGAAATATAAAAAATCTTAGTGGAATTTATATTAATTTATTTTTAGTCCAAGTTTTGTTTTTTAATTTTACGAATAATTTTTCAATAATTTATCAAAAAGAGCAAATTATTAGCGCAAGTTTTATTGGTGTAATTATGGGATTTAATGGCTTGTTTGGTGCAATTGCTTCTATGAATTTACATAAAGTTGTCAAAAAAATTAGAACAAAAATCAAAATCTTAGGAGCATTTATTTATATTTTAGCCTTTTTACTTTTTGCTATAAGATTTAGCGAACATATAGAAATCGCAGGAATTAATTTAATGCTAATAATAGGAATAATTGCAGCTATTTTAAATGGTCTTGCAGTTGGCTTTAGCTTACCATTTTTGTTTTCACAAATTAGCACTAGAAGTAAAAAACAAAACCTAGCTACAAATATGGCATTAGCTAGTATTGCGACATTTAGCGGACAATTTTCTAGTCCATTAATAGATGAATTATTAGAACATATTTTCAATCTTCATCATCCAAGAGACGCATTTTTAATAGCTATGTTTATTGCAATATTCTTATTTATTTATAATCTTAGGTTAAAAATCAAATTAAGAAATTAAAAAAAGGAAAGGTATGGCAAAAGCAAAAGAAACAGCAGTAATTGAAGATAAGGCAAAAGCCCTTGAAGCTGCATTAAAAGGCATTAATAAAGCTTGTGGAGAAGGTGCTATTGTTAGATTTGGAGATAAGCCTATTGTAAAGGCTGAGCCAATTTCTACAGGCTCACTTGGGCTAGATATTGCACTTGGAATTGGTGGAGTTCCTAAAGGAAGAATAGTAGAGATTTATGGGCCAGAAAGTAGTGGTAAGACAACGCTAACACTTCAAATCGTAGCTCAAGCTCAAAAGATGGGTTATACTTGTGCTTTTATTGACGCTGAACACGCACTTGACCCTGTATATGCTAAGAATTTAGGCGTAAATATTGATGATGTTTTAGTATCTCAACCAAGTTGCGGAGAAGAAGCATTAGAGATTGTAGAACGCTTAGCAAGTAGTGGAGCGGTAGAGCTTATAGTAGTAGATAGTGTTGCTGCACTTACTCCTAAGGCTGAAATTGATGGAGAGATGGGAGATACTCATGTAGGTCTTCAAGCAAGACTTATGAGCCAAGCTTTAAGAAAACTTACTTCAGTAGTTAGCAAGATGAACTCAATGGTAATTTTCATAAATCAAATTCGTATGAAAATAGGTCAAACAGGTTATGGAAGCCCAGAGACAACAACGGGTGGAAATGCACTTAAGTTCTATGCAAGTGTAAGAATTGATATTAGAAAAACTGCTACATTAAAACAAGGCGAAGAGCCTATTGGAAATAGAACAAAAGCAAAAATAGTTAAAAATAAAGTTGCACCTCCATTTAAAACAGCAGAATTTGATATTATGTATGGAGAAGGCATTAGCTACGAAGGCGAATTAATTGATTATGGTATTAAGCTTGATATTGTAGATAAAAGTGGTGCTTGGCTTAGCTATGGTGGTAATAAACTAGGTCAAGGTAGAGAAAATGCTAAAATTTTCTTAAAAGAAAACAAAGAAATAGCAAATGAAATTGCAGAAAAAATTAAAGCTAGTATAGGCGATGATATTACATTAGAAGGAGAAGTTGGTGAAAATAGCGAAGATTGATGCACTTGAAGTGCTAGATAGTAGGGGTAATCCTAGCGTTAAGGTTAAGGTAGTTTTAGAAAATGGTATTAGTGGTGAAGCAATAGTTCCAAGTGGTGCTAGCACAGGGATTAATGAAGCTTTAGAATTAAGAGATGGTGGGAGCTATTTCTTCGGTAAAAGTGTAAGTAAAGCAGTAAATAATGCTAAGCATGTTGCAGCTGGACTAATAGGCAAATGCGTATTTAATCAAAGAGAAATTGATGAGCATTTATTAGCAGTTGATGGCACGAGTAATTATTCTAGCTTAGGTGCTAATGCAGTTTTAGGAATTTCAATGGCAGTTGCAAAAGCAGGAGCAAATGCTAGTAATTTACCATTATATAGATATTTATGTGGAGAGTTTAACGCACTTCCTACACCTATGCTAAATGTATTAAATGGTGGAGCTCATGCTGATAATAATATAGATATTCAAGAGTTTATGTTGCTTCCAACAGGTTTTGATACTTTTAAAGAAAAATTATTCTCAAGTGCAATTACTTATCATACTTTAAAAGATATTTTAAAGAAAAAAGGCTTAAGCACAGCATTAGGAGATGAAGGTGGATTTGCACCTAATTTAAGAAGCAATGAAGAAGCTATTGAATTATTACTAGAAGCTATTAATAAAGCAGGTTTTAGTGGCAAAATCAATCTAGCATTAGATGTTGCAGCAAGTGAGCTTTATAGTGATGGAAAATATGATTATGAGGGCAAAAAGTTAAGCAGCGATGAGATGATTAATGAATATGAAAAATTATTAAAATATCCTATTTTAAGCATAGAAGATGCACTTGCAGAGCAAGATTATGAAGGCTGGGTTAATTTAACTAAAAAAATCGGCTCAAGAACACAATTAGTAGGAGATGATTTATTTGTAACTAATGTTAAATTATTACAAAAAGGTATTGATGAAGGTATGGCAAATGCGATTTTAATCAAGCCTAATCAAATCGGCTCAATCTCTCAAACAATAGATGCTATTAAACTAGCTCACGCAAATGGCTATAATACTATAATGAGCCATAGAAGTGGGGAGAGCGAAGATAATTTCATAGCTGATTTTTCATTAGTTTGCAAGTATATTAAAACAGGTGCTCCTGCAAGGGGAGAAAGAACAGCTAAATATAATAGATTGCTTGAAATTGAAGCAGGATTTTAATGCAAGAATTATTAGACAATCATAATTATAAAAAGTCTAATTTAAAGATTTTTACAAAGGGCATTTTAGAAATTGCCCTTTATGTATTTATTTTATTTTTTGGGCTTTTTGCGATATTGTTTTCTAAATCATCAATAGAGACAACTATGATGCTAGATACAAGGATAGAAAAGCTAAAAAATCAAATATACGAGCTTAATAAAACCAATGCACAATTGCAAAAAGATTATTTTGAATTGCTAAGCATTCAAGGCGATTATGATAATTGATTTTTCAAAATACTCAAGCGTAAAAATCGGCGCAAATTGTGAAGTAAAAGTAATTGATGAGATGATTAAACACGATTATTTAGTCATTGGAAATGCTAGTAATTTGCTAATCAATCAGCCTAAAAATCTTGCAATTTTAGGCAAAAAATACGAATATATTAAAGAATATAATGATTATTTAGAAATAGGGGCTAGAACTAGCTCATATAAATTATTTAATTATTGTAAGAAAAACAATCTAACAGGTTTAGAATTCTTATCACACCTACCAGGACAAATGGGCGGCATTACTAAAATGAATGCAGGAATGAAAGAATTTGAAATAAAAAATTATATTTTAGAAGTAAATGTTGATAATGAATGGATTAATCCAAATTTTACTTATAGAAATAGTGATATAAAAGGCACAATTTATGCTATTAGGCTTAGATTAAACAAAGGTTTTAGCCTTGAATTAGTAGAGCAATTTAGCAAAATGCGAGAAAATCAGCCAAAAGGTGCTAGTTTTGGTAGTATTTTTAAAAACCCACAAGGCTTTAGTGCAGGAGCATTGATTGATAAAGCAGGGCTTAAAGGCAAGGTAAAAGGCGGTGCAAAGATTAGCGAAATGCACGCAAATTTCTTAATAAATTTTAATAAAGCTAGTTTTGAAGACGCATTGTATTTGATAAATCTAGCACAAGATGAGGTTTTAAAGCAATTTAACATACTTTTAGAACCTGAAGTTCTTATTTTAAATTAAATTCCAATATAAAAATATTTCAAAAAATTTTTAATTTATTTACTTTTGTTAATGGGGGGGGGTATTATAATCATTATCAATTTAAAAATTTAATAAATTATTTATATTCTAAGGAATTTGTTTTGAATATTTTCAAAATTATCATATTTGTATTGATTTTAGTAGGTTTATTGACATTTACGGCTTATTTTATTTTGCTTAGTTTTGAAATTATTTAAAGATTTTATCTTATTGTTTTAGGCAATTAACCCTAAAATATCATTAAAATTAATATTTTTATTAAAAATATACAAATAATTTTTAATTTCCTTGCATTTTGCTATCTTTTAGGTTATTATTTTGGCTTATTTTTTTAAAAAAGGAGATTATTATGAGGAGTTTACTTTGGCTCAGCTAGGAGCACTTTTTCTAAAGTAGGTTTTGTTTTAGCTCTTGCGGGTGGTGCTGTTGGACTTGGAAATGCGTGGAAATTTCCTACAATGGTTGGGACTAATGGTGGTTCTGCCTTTGTTTTACTTTATTTATTCTTATGTTTAACCTTAGGTTTATCTTTATTTTTAGCAGAAATTGCATTAGGAAAAATTACTAAAAGTGATTTAGCTACAAGTTATTTTACCCTTGCTAGATTTAAGCCAAAATTATGCAAAATGGGTGGGGTTTTTATGCTTACTGGAATACTTGTATTATCGTTTTATTTAGTGGTTTTATCTTTAGTATTTCACTATATATTTTTAAGTTTTTCTTTACCTAATACCTTAGATGAAGCAGGAACGCTTTTTAATAATGCAATAGGCGAGAATTTATTTATTAGCATAATTTGCTTTAGCATTTGCTTTTTTATGACTATTTATATAGTTAGTCGCGGGATAATTAATGGGATTGAGAAATTAAATGTGATTTTAATGCCTGCATTATTTGTAATACTTTTATTAATGCTAGGTTTTAGCTTTACTCAAGATGGATTTTTAGATGCGTGTGAGTTTTTATTTAAACCTGACTTTTCTAAATTAGGGCTTAATTCTTTGCTTGATGCTTTAGGACTTAGTCTTTTTACTTTATGTCTTGGGATAGGTTGTATTAGCACTTATGCTGCTAGTTTAGATGAAAAAACTAATATTTTAAAATCAAGTTTATTTGTAGTGTTTATAAATCTTTTAATAGGTCTTATGATGGGACTTATTGTTTTTACTTTTGTATTTAAATTCGGAGCAAATCCTAATGAGAGTGGAGCAGGACTTGTATTTGTTAGCCTTGCTACTTTATTTTCAAAATTTGGTTTTTTAGGCGAAATTTTATCATTTAGCTTTTTTATAGCTTTATTTTTTGCAGGAATTACGAGTGCTGTTTCTATGATTGAGCCATTTACTTTTTATCTTGAAAATAAAATGAGTAGAAAAAAAGCTTTGATTATTATTGGAATTTTTGTTTATATAATAGGTATTTTAGCTCTTCTTGGAATGGCTAATAAGCTTAGCTTTAATACTTTTGATGCTTTAGATTTTTTCACAAGTAATATAATGCTTCCTTTAGGAGTGTTGTTTTCTAGTATTTATGCTGGATTTTTAATGAAAAGATATTCATTCTTTAAAATCTTTTTACCTATATTTGGCAAAAATTTAACTAAGTTTTATTTTATTTTTTTAAGATTTGTAACACCAATTATAATAATTTTGATATTAATTAATAATTTTTACCCCTTAGGAAGTTTTTTAAAGTAGAATTAGGCAATTTTTATTTACAGGAGTTAAAAATGTTAGAAGATTTAGGCATAAAGCCGGAGAAGATTTTTTACAATTTAAGTTATGATGAGTTAAGAGCTCACGAGTTAGAGTGCCGTGAAGGTGAAGTTTGTCAAAATGACACATTTGCAGTTGATACAGGTATTTTTACGGGTAGAAGCCCTAAGGATAAGTATTTTGTAAATTCTCATCCATCAAGTGAAAATATAGCGTGGGGCAATGTAAATAGGGCTTGCACTAAAGATATTTTTGATGATAATTTAAGAAGAGCAAAAGAATATTTAAATGGCAAAAAGCTTTATGTTATGGATGTATTTTGTGGAGCTAGCCTTGATAGTAGAAAAAAAATAAGATTTATAACAGAAATTGCGTGGCAAGCACATTTTGTTAAAAATATGTTTATTCGCCCAAGTGATGAAGAACTTAAAGACTTCAAACCTGATTTTGTAATCATAAATGCGTGCAAATTAAAAAATGAAATGTATAAATATCAAGATTTAAATAGCGATGTATTCGTAGGATTTGATATAGAAAATAACATAGGATTAATTCTTGGCACTTGGTATGGTGGCGAGATGAAAAAAGGTGTGTTTTCTATGATGAATTACTGGCTGCCTTTACAAGGTAAGATGAGTATGCATTGTAGTGCGAATGTTGGTAAAGATGGAGATGTTTGCTTATTCTTTGGTCTTAGTGGCACAGGTAAAACTACTCTTAGCACAGACGCAAATCGTGCTTTAATAGGTGATGATGAGCATGGTTGGGATGATAATGGTGTGTTTAACTACGAAGGTGGTTGTTATGCAAAATGTATTAATCTTGACCCAAATAGTGAGCCTGAAATTTACGCAGCGATTAAGAGAAATGCTTTACTTGAAAATGTAGTTATAACTTGCACTAAAGAAGTTGATTTTTGTGATGCTAGTAAGACAGAAAACACTCGTGTAAGCTATCCAATAGAGCATATTGAAAATCACGAACCAAGCTTAAAAGCAGGTCATCCATCTAATATAATTTTCTTATGTGCTGATGCTTTTGGCGTTTTACCTCCTGTATCAAAACTAAACAACACTCAAGCAATGTATTATTTTTTAAGTGGATATACTGCAAAAGTTGCAGGAACTGAGCGTGGTATAAAAGAGCCTGTTGCTACATTCTCTGCTTGTTTTGGCGAACCATTTATGCCGCTTAGTCCTAGTGTTTATGCGAAATTATTGGGCGAAAAGATTAAAAAACACAATGTAAATGTATATTTAGTAAATACCGGTTGGAGCGGTGGAAGTTATGGCGTTGGTAAAAGAATGAGTATAAAAGCAACTAGGTCTTGCATTAACGCTATTTTAGATGGCTCTATTCAAAATTGTGAATATTACAATTATGATGTATTTAATTTAGCAGTGCCAAAGAGTTTAGATGGGGTTGATGAAAGATTATTAAATCCTATTAAAACTTGGGAAAATGAAGCTGATTTCATAGCTACAAGAGATAAATTAGCAAAAATGTTTATAGAGAATTTCAAAAGATACGGCGATAAGGCTAATGAGTTTTTAGATGCTAGTCCTAAGCTATGAGCCTAGATAGTTTTTTACAATTTAAAATAAACAAAGATGGTTTAAAACCAAGAAAACTAGATACCTTACCACGATTTGCCCTAATTTATGGGGCAATTTCTAGTGGTAAAAAATCTTTAGCATTTTATAATTTAGATGAATTTACTTATATTAATATGAGTGATTTAAGATTTATAAATGCTGATTTTAAAAGCTTCATAGAAAAAAATAAAATCAAAAATCTAATAATAAATGAGCCTTTTTTAGAATTTGAATTAGGAAATTTAGAGCGTTGTTATATATTAAGCTCTAATAAAAATTATTCTTATAAAGACTTTATTAAAATAAGGCTTAATTTTTTAGATTATGAAGAATTTATTTCATTTTCAAAGAAAAATTATAGCCCTAGCGAGCATTTATCAAATTATTTATTATTAGGGCAAAATCCTGCCAATGTGGATTTAGACCCACTTAACGCTGCTTTAAATACTCAAGCTATTTTAAAACAACATTTAAGCGAAAACGAAATAATCACTCTTAAAGAATTAGCTTTAAAAATAGGCGTTCAAACAAGTATTTTAAGTCTTTTTAGTGAGTTTTTAAAACATAAAAAAATAGCAAAAAATGATTTTTTTAAATGCGTTTATTCTTTAGAAGATAGATTTTTATTGCATTGGGTAAAGCATATTAAAAAAAATCTAAAAAAACCTTATTTTTATGATTTTTCAATGAAAAACTCACTTAGTTTTAAAAAGGATTTTTCTAAAACTTATGAGAATTTAATAGCTAATGAACTTTTGATGGTTTATGATGAGATTTTTTATGATGATGATATAAATTTTATTATTAGTTCGGCTAGTTTAGGAATACTATGCGAAGCTTTTACTAATAAAGATTTTATAAAACTAAAAAGCAAAAAATTAAGCAAAAAAGCCAAAGAATTAGAGCTTAAAAATATCTTAGTTTTATCATTAAACGAGCAATTTAATTTCGTTAATGATGAAATTAGATTTATAGGACTTACTTTAAATACTTGGCTAATTTCAAAGGAATTAAATGATTGGGATTGACGAAGCTGGGCGTGGAGCGTTTGCGGGTCCATTAGTGCTTGCAGCTTGTAAGCTAAAAATAAATATAAACGAATTAAATGATAGTAAAAAACTAAGTGCAAAAAAGCGTGAGAATTTGTATGAGATAATTAAACAAAACTCTGATTATTTAGTAGTTTTTGTTGATAATGAATATATAGATTTAAATGGAATTAGAGCGGCTTATCAAAAAGCTTTAGGAGAAATTATAGAGCATTTTGAAAAAGATGAATTATTATTTGATGGTAATACTGATTATGGAATGGGTATAAAAACTCTAATAAATGCTGATGAGATAGAGCCTTGCGTTATGGCTGCTAGTATTTTAGCTAAGGTTAGTAGGGATAATTTTATGGCTAATTTAGATGATAATTTATATGATTTTAAATCTCATAAAGGCTATGGAACCAAAACTCACATAGAAGCTATTAAAATTTACGGCTTAAGTTTATTACATAGAAGGAGTTTTTGTGCTAAATATAGTAGATGATTATTTAGCTACTGCTAAGGGTCAAGAGCTTTTAAATGCTTTAGATTACGAATATGAAAATAATATAATTTATCCACAAAAAAAGGATTTATTTAAAGCCTTTAAATTATGTGAAATTCCAAAAGTAGTGATTATAGGACAAGACCCATATCACGATGGAAGTGCTGATGGTTTAGCGTTTTCATCTAGTATTAAAATTCCACCTAGTTTAAGAAATATTTTTAAAGAAATCTTAAATGATTATCCAAATGAAGCTGTATTTTTACAAAGTGATTTGAGCTATTTAGCAAGACAAGGCGTGGCATTATTAAATGCAAGTTTAAGCGTGCAAAAGAGCAAACCTAATTCTCACAAGCATTTATGGGAAGATTTTTTCCTTTATGTTATACAAAGGATTAGTAATGATTATGATAATTTAGTCTTTATGTTGTGGGGGAGTTTTGCAAATAATTATGCAAAATATATTAATACTAAAAGGCATTTAATATTAAGCTCAGCTCATCCAAGCCCACTTGCAAGGGGTAAATTTTTTAACAATCAACATTTTTTAAAATGTAATGAATACTTAAAATCAAAAAATAAAAGCCTAATTAATTGGTTAGAATAGTTTTTAATAATGCTTAATTTATTAATCTTTTGTATAATGTAAGTTTTTTCAAAAAGGAGCAAAAATGGCAGATTTAGATAAAGAATTAGAGGTTTTGTTTAAGGACAATACAGATGATTATTTAACTTATGAGATGATAGTTAAGTTATTTAAAAAAGCTCCAACAGCAGCAAATATAAAGACTATTAAGAATTTAGTAAAAGAATATAATGTAAATCTTCTAAGCTCGGCAGAAATTGCTAAAATGAGAAATCTAAAAGAAGCAAAAGAAAGAGCAAAACAAAGAGAATTATTAAGAGAAAATGAATTAGAAGGCGATTTAAGCAAAGATTATGATTTAAGCGAAATTAGTAGAAGTGAAAGCCCTGTTAGAATGTATTTAAGAGAGATGGGGCAGATTGATTTGCTTAGCAAAGAAGAAGAAGTTGAAATAAGCAAAAGAATTGAACTTGGCGAAGATATTATAATTGACGCTTTTTGTAGCGTTCCTTATCTAATTGATTTTATATTAGACTATAAAGATGCTTTAATTAATCGCGAGCGTCGTGTGAAAGAATTGTTTAAGAATTTTGATAATGATGAAGATGAAAATGAAGAAGATTTAGAAGAAGATGAATTAGATGATAGCGATGAAGAAAGAAAGCCTGTAAAATCTTTAAAAGAAGATAAAAGAGCAATTAAAGTCATTGAAAGCTTTAAAGCTTTAGAAAAGGCAAAAAAAGAATGGTTAAAAAGCTCACACAAAGAGCAACTTAGCAAAGATGAATTACAAAATCATATAAATATTGCTTTCAAAAAGAATATTTTAAAAGAAAAATTATTAGCTTTAGGGCCAACTTCTAAACTAATTAATGAAATCGTAAAATCTATGGAAACGGTTTTAAAAAGTGATGTAGATTTTGATAAAGAATTAAAACGCTTAGAATATCGTTTGCCTATGTTTAGCGATGAATTAAAAGAAAGACATAAAAAAATCTTAGATAATATTACCAATTTAAGTAAAGAAGAAATCACAGAATTAGCTTTAGAAAATACCATGGTTAGCACTTATATGGAGATTAAAAAGCTATTCCAGACAAAAGAAGCTAGTGAAAATTGCTTTGATATGGATAAAGAAAGATTAAAAGAGATTTTAGAGCAAATCAAGCGTGGTAAAAATATTAGCGATACTGCAAAAGGTAAGATGGCTAGGTCAAACTTAAGATTAGTTGTAAGTATTGCTAAACGCTATACTAATCGTGGTTTAGCATTTCTTGACCTTATTCAAGAAGGAAATATCGGTCTTATGAAAGCGGTTGATAAGTTTGAATATAAGCGTGGATATAAATTCTCAACTTATGCTACTTGGTGGATTAGACAAGCAATTAGCCGTGCGGTAGCTGATCAAGCAAGGACAATTAGAATTCCAATCCATATGATTGATACGATTAATAAGATTAATAAATTTAGTAAAAAGCGTGTGCAAGAATGTGGAAAAGAGCCTACAATTGATGAAATTGCTAAAGAAATCGGTATGAGTGAAGATAAGGTTAAACAAGTTATGAAAATAGCAAAAGAACCTGTAAGTCTTGACGCACCTGTTGGAAGTGATGATGATGGAAGATTTGGTGATAGCGTAGAAGATAGAAGTAGCATTAGTCCGCTTGAGCATATTTTAAAAGAAGATTTAAAAGAGCAAATAAATGGAGTTTTAGAGCAACTTAATGAAAGGGAAAAAACCGTTATTAAACTTCGTTTTGGACTAACTGATGATGAGAGTGATAGAACTCTTGAAGAGATAGGAAGTGAGTTAAAAATCACTCGTGAGCGTGTAAGACAAATAGAAAGCACAGCTATTAAAAAACTTAAATTCCCTAAATACGGAAAACAATTAAAAGGAGCAAGTTCGTGAAAAAATATGAAATATTTAATGTAAATTGCTCTCATTGTGTTAAAAAAATTAAAGATAATTTAGAAGATGAGTTTAATAATATTACTTTTAGTGATGATTTAAAAACAATTATCATTGATTGTGATGATAAAGATTATCTTAGCAAATGCTTAGAAGAACTTGGCTTTAAATTAGGCAAAGAGATTTGAATTTCAAAAGGCTTTTTAAAAATTATTATTAAAAAGCCTTTTTTATAGCGGTAGAATTTATAAAGCAAAAAAACAATCAATTTTATTTTAATATTAGTTAAGATTATAAGCTAAATAACGATTTGAGATTAAATCTAGGTTATGAAAGAATTTTCGGTGCTGATTTGAATATTAACAATCAATTTAACATAGCTATAAGATATATTCTAAAACATTTCTAACATTGCTAGGGGTTAATATTAAATATTTTTTATTACTAAACGAAACAATATAATTATAAATCATAAAATAATATTAATAATTTTATAAAGCTTGAGTTATAATGCAAAAATTATTTTATAAATAATATTAATTTATTTGAATATATATATAGGTTGTTTAAATGAGATTATCAAATACTAATATTACTAAGCCTATTTTGAATGTTGTGTGTAAAGATATTAGAGCTTTAAACCAAGTTGTTTTTAATCAAGCAGAGCAAGTAAAGGCTACTGATGTAAAAAGCATATATAATACCGAGTATAAAACTAATAAAAATGATTTTTATAATACTTATTTTTCTTTTAATCAAAAAACAATAGGATTTGATTTAAGCAATAAAAATCGTGAAAAATTACAAGAATTTTTTAATGAAGATAATTTTAAATATTTTGATGATAAATTGATTTTGCAAAAAGACGCTGCTTCTTATGTTGGTTCTTGGTTTAATTATGTTGCTTTTAAGCAAAACTATTTAAATGCAGATATTAATAAAAATGGTGTTTTAAATAAAACTGAAATGTTAGATATAAAACTTCAATTTCCAAATAGCAATGTTTTTACTAATATTAGTAAAACTGATATAGATTGTCTGGAGCTTTTAGGAGAATTGCAAAACTATACAAGTATTAGTAATATGATGAATTATTATATTCAAGATGATAAAAATTATGATTTAGCAATAACAGGTCTGGAGAAAAACGGAGTAGCTGGGATTAATTATGTAGTAGAAATAATTATGAATAATATTGATAAAAATAAATTGCAACAAAGTATTACTAAAGCAACTCAAGAAGACATTAAAAGACAAAGCGATTTAGCCAATGCTCTTATAAAAATAAATAATGATGATTATAGTAAGCTTAGTGAAGATGAGAAAAAAATCTTAAATTCTTTAAATATAGAAATTAATCTAATAAATATAATAGGTGAAGATAAAATAAATGAATTAGTTAAAAATAATAAATTAGATGATTTTATAGATTTTACTAAAGACTTTTTAGAAGAATTAAATAATATAAAATTAATTAACATTAAGGTTTAAAATATTTTTTTTAATTTAATGTTACTAAAAGTTACAATTTATCAAGATATTAAATAAAATAGTAATAGTATTAAATAAAATCAAATTATAATAATTCAAATCAATTTTAATATATTTAATTTCACAAAAATACTAGTTCGTATCATAAGTTTTGGTATTTTAAGATAGCTTTTTTGTAAGTATTCTAAAAGATATTAAAGACCAATTAATTGTGGTTATAGCTATAAATATCGCAAGTATATGTGTATGAATTATTGATTTAATGGCAGACTTTATTGCCGTTATGTTTTTAAATATTTAATTAAAGTAATAAACATTAAGGATTATTTATGAAACACTATATTAACAATACTTCTAACACTCCAATTATGTGGCAAGATAATATTGCTAAAAAAGAGTTAAGCACACAAGAACTAGCAAGTATAAATGCTAGTATAAAGAGCAATTCTTTTAGCGTTAAAACAAATAGAGCACAAGATTATAATACTTATTTTAAATTTGGTAATGAAAACATTGGAGTGAAATTAAATGAAGCTAGTATTGAAAAATTAAAAGATTTTTTTGATGAAGATAATTTCATTAAAACTAATAAAGGAATTATTTTAGATAAAGATGCAGCTTCTTATGTCGCTGGATGGTTTAGTGATATTGCATATAAACAAAAATTTCTTGAATCAGATATTGACAATAACGGAGAATTAACTCACAAAGAAGCAAGGAATACATTAAGTGGATTTGATGAAGATGCAGTTCTCATAAGCGATGAAAAAACCAAAGAAAAATATATAGTTTCAAATTCTATTACGAAAACTTATAAGAAAAGTGATTTTTTACCAAAAAATGATGGTTATTATTCAGATATTTCAAATTCTATCAATGATGCTATAAGAGATGATAAAAATCTTGATGGTATTATTACATTTGGTGAGTTTATGGATGTAGGTGAAAAGGGATATTTTGAAGATTTTATGAGCGAAAGTGGCTCTAGTGCTCCTGCAATTAGCCTTGATGATTTGATAAATGGACTTACTAAGCATTCTAGGCAGCTTGCCGAAAAAGCTGAAGAAAAATTAACTGAAGTAATAGCCAAGATTAAAAAGCTTGGAGTTGATAAGTTAGACCAAAGTGATAAAGATGTATTAATTCAACTAGGAATTGACCCTGCACCTTATGAGAGCGAATTTAAATTAAAACAGATTATAAGTGATAAACTAAATATAAGTCCTGATAAAGTAGAAAGCCTAGCAAGTGAAAATAAATTAGATGATTTTGTAAATTTTAGTGGAAATTTTGCAATAACTCTTAGTGAAACAAAATTACTTGATATAAAAGCTTAATTTTTAATTTAAATTCTTTGTAATAAAATGGGCTAGTTTAGGGTAATAAACATTAAGGAACTTTATGAAAATAGATATCTCGCAAGTAAAAAATACTGCTATTGCTAGGAAAAGTGATATAAAAATTAAAGAATTAAATACTCTTGATATAAATAAATTAAATGCAAGTATTAATTCAAATTCTTTTAGCTTTAAGACAAATAAAGAGCAAGATTACAATGTATTTTTTAGACTTGATAAAGATAATATCGGGGTAAAGCTTAGTGAAAATAATATTAATAGATTAAAAGAATTTTTTAATGAAGATAATTTTATTGATACTAATAAAGGAATTATTTTAGATAAAGACGCAGCGTCTTATGTAGTGGGTTGGTTTGCTGATACGGCATATACAAGAAATTATCTTGCAGCCGATAAAGACAATGATGGAGAAATTACGGCTTTAGAAGCTTGGAATTTGTTTGACTTAGTTAATGTAAATTATGAATTATTACAAGATAAAAATAAAGAATATTTCCTAAAGGCAACAAATATAGATGAAACTTATGATTCAAATAGAATAGCTCATAGTATTGAAGGTAAGTCTGATTTAAGTGAGGCATTAGATATTATAATTGATATGGACAAAGACTTAGATGGCAAAGTTACAGCGGGTGAATATTGGAATGTGGAAGATAAAGATTATATAAATGAGTTTGGGATTGTATATGATGATGAAAATCACTCTTTTATGAGTATTCCACATAAAAAAATTAAATTTAATATAGCAGAAGAAGAGCTTAAGAGAGTAAAAGAACAAATTAAAATTAATAATATAATTGCAAAACTTAAAAAATCACAATCTTTAGATAATAACGAAAAAGAAATATTACAAAAATTTAATATCCAAAACATAAGTAATGAATTAAAAATAAGCGAAGATAAATTAAAAGATTTAATTAGTAATGATAAGCTAGGAGATTTTATAGATTTTACGAAAGAATTTAAAAAAGATTTAAGCGATACAAAATTAATTGATATTAAGGTTTGATATTAGGAGATTTTATGAGAATTAGTGGTTTTGATGTTGATATTTCAAAAGTATTTGATACTAGCTATCATAAGGCGAATTTGAGTAATTTTCACAATTTAAATCAAGAGCAAATTAATGCTATAAAAGATGATATAACAAATCAAAATTATGCTCTAAAAACAAGTGATAAAGACAATATAAATGTTGTTTTTAGTTTTGATAATAATACTCAAGGAGTTAATCTTAGTAAAAATACTATTGAAAAATTAATGGCTCATTTTGATAAAGCTGATTTTATCTTAAGTGATGATAAGCTTATTTTAAATGGTAATGCTGCTAATTTTGTCTCAAGCTGGTTTAAAACAATTGCTTATGATTTAGGACTTGCAAAAGCTGATAGTAATCAAGATGGTAGGATAAATAATGATGAATTAAGTAATGCAAGGCTTGAAGTTGGGGTTTATGGTGAGTTTAATGGATATATTTATGTAGTAAATAAATTAAGTGATGAAAGATTTATAAATACTAAAACATATGATAAATTAACTTTAGAAATTGGCACAAGTATTAGTGAGTATTTAGATAGTGTAATATCTAGTGATAGGGATTTTGATGGGGTTTTGAGTTTTGCTGAGATTAATTTTGAAAATATTAGCGAAGAACAAGATTATAAAAGTGAATTAAAAGAGAAAAATACAGATATAAAACGCTATCAAAATGAATTTCAAAGGTCAATTGCTTATTTTGCAAAAGAAGGTCAAAGTACCGAAGAAATCAAAAACAAGCAAAAAGAAAAAGAATTAGAACAAGCCGAGCTTTTAGCAAAACTTATGCAAATAACTCAAAAAATCAAACAACAAGGTTTAAATTCACTTACAAGTGATGATAATAAAATCTTAGAAAAATTAGGCAAAAGTGCAAATGCGATTGCAAATAGTGTAGAAATTGACTTAAGTATTAGTGTGGTAGAAGATTTAGTAAATAACAAAATCTTAGATATAAAAGTCTAGTTTTATGATTTTATTTATGCTTAAAATTAAGTTATTTTGATACTTATATAAAATCTTAGAATTTGAAATTCTTATTTTAAATTCTAGAATTTCAAATAAGAATTTCATCAAACTATAAAGTATTTTTGAGCATCATCTTTGCTAAGTGCATTAGCAAAATAATTATTTTGCATAAATTCACAATCTTTATTAGTAGGATTTTTTGCATATGCAAGTGCTAAAGAACAAGCAAGTTTAATATCTTCTAAACTAGCGTCATTATCAAGTAAAGAAATAGCACCTATTAAATCGGTTCTAATTTCGCTCATTTTTATCTCTTCATTATCTAATAATTTTAAGATTTTTAGACCTTCTTCTTCGTTTCTTGAAATTATCATTTTAGCACCATTTGGCAGTCTTAAATGCCTTCCATATCTTAACAATTCAGCGTTTTTACTATCTAGCGTTTTGTATTTTAGATAATCTTGGATTTTGTTTTTATATGCTTGTAAGGTTAGCAAACACCCACCAGCAGGGCTTTCATAATCACTATAACCATAAACTTTTGCAAGTTCCATTTGTCTAGTTCTACCCCTACCACTAAAATCAAATAATTTTTCTCTATCAACCCAGCCTTTAAGTTCAGGCATAGTAGGTGCTAGTAATTTTGCACTAAGTGGGCGTAAAATGATATTATTTAAATCTTCGCTAAGTTTTGCAACACTATTTAATGCTTGTGCTCTTTGGCTCATTGGACGCTGACCTAGCACTTCTCCACTAATTACAAAAGAAGCACCTAAATCATCACACATACTAAGAGCAGTTTTAAACATATACCCATGACAATCAATGCAAGGATTAATAGCCTTGCCATAGCCATATTTTGGATTTAACAATACATCTTGTAAATATTTACTACTAATATCAACAACCCTAAAACTAGCTCCAGCCATATTTGCACGACGCTCTAAAAGGGCGAAATTCTTTCCGCCAAACCCTGTATCAATGTGAATAGCTTCAACTTCTATTCCTTGCTTTGCAATGGTAGTGATTGATAACATACTATCAAGACCACCACTAAATAAAGCTAATGCTTTCATTTATTCTCCTAATTTTCTTATATTATCTTTAAGCCTTGCTCTTTCATCATCGCTTAATTGCTTATTATGATTTGCTATTAGTTCTACTAGGCAATGATAAGCCTTTTTTAAACCATCATTACTATGAATTAATTTATGATTTTTTATTAATTCTTTAGCGTAATTTTTAAAAAGCAAGGCGTTTAGGATATTACAACTTGCGTAATAATTGGCTAAATTATTAAAAAATACTAAGATATTATCTACTTTTTTAGTAGGATGAATATTGTTTAAAAACTCTAGCATATTAGCATTTGCGTAGTTTTTATTTAATACATCATCAATTAAATTATTATGAAAATATTCTCTTAAAATAAGAATATTAAAATTAGCTTTTGAAATAGCTAAAAAATAAATTATCGCATCTTCTAAAGAATTGCTTTGAGTTTGTTTAGCTTGTGGTTTTTTATCTATTACTTTTGCTTTTATTCCGTTTAATAAATCAAAATCAAGCCCATAATTTTCGCAAAATATTTTAAGATGAGTATTGGCTAAAAATTTATCAATAGTATTGGTGTAATTTAGCACGGCTGAATATGCTTGTTTGATTAAAAATGGCTCAATTTTGCTTATGCTTAATTTGTCTATATAATCTAAATTCAATTCTTTTTTAAATATATATTCAATACAAAAACTAATTATATTAATAGTATTATTTAGTTCGGTTTTTAGCTTTAATTCTTCATTATTTTCAATGTATTCGCCTGGGTCTTTATATGTTTTTAGCCTTATTACTTCGGCGTTGTAGCCAAATTTACTCAATAAAACTCCCGCTTTAAAAGCAGCTGCATTTCCCGCTGCATCTTTATCAAAGCATAAAGATACAAAACAATCTTTTTTAATTAATTTTAAATGCTGCTCTGTTAGTGCAGTTCCTAGCACTGCTACTGAATATGTAAGTCCTGCTTTATGAAGACTTATTGTATCCATATAGCCTTCGCAAATTATCATTCTTTTGTGTTTATTAATATCATTTTTTGCTAGATGATAAGCGTAAAATATACTACTTTTATCAAATAGTTTTGAAGCGGGAGAATTTACATATTTTGCAGGATTTTGTGGATTTAATGTGCGTCCTCCAAAACCTACTAAATAACCTGTATTATCGTAGATTGGAAAGGTAATTCTTTCTATAAAAGATGGATAAATTCCATTATCGTTTTTTTTAACTACCCCTTCTATTAATGCTTGTTCTAAAGCTATATTTGATTTTTGCAAAATCCTTAAAGTATCATTTGCACTTGGTGCATAGCCAAGATTAAACTTAATTCTTAAATCCCTTGTGATTTTTCGCTTTTCAAGATAGGCAATCAAATTCCCACGGATATTTAATTCACTTATATAATATTCGTTGAGTATTTTACAAGCGTCGTTGTTTTGAATAATTTTTGTTTTTTTATCATCTTCTAAAATAAAGCCATAAATATTTGCTAATTCTTTTACTGCTTCTATAAATTCTAAATTATGATATTTTTGCATAAAGCTAATAGCATCACCATTCGCCCCACACCCAAAGCAGTGAAAATATCCTTCATTTTCACGAACAGCCATACTAGGATTTTTATCAGCGTGAAACGGACATACGCACATATAATTCGCACCATTTTTATGCACGGGAATGTAGTTTGAAATCAAATCAACAATGTTAATGCTATCTTTTAATCTTTGAATGCTCTCGTTTGTAATCATAAAAGTATTATATGTATAATTAATTAATTTTATTTAAAGGATATTAGTGGATTTAATACTTAGCTATTATAGAAATCCTATTTTTGGAATTTTAGTTTTAATTAGCCTTGTTTTAATTATTGCTTTAGCTCAAATAATTTTTGCAAGTTTAAAAGAAAATCAAACTAATAAAAATATCAAAAAATATCTTGCTAATTTTAATGCAATTGAGCCTAAGTATTTAAGTAGTTTAAGTTTTGATGAAAGGCTTAATTTAGCTAATGGATTTTTTAAAGCTTCAATGTTTTTAGAGTGCAAATATGTTTTGATTAATTTATTAAACGAATTTGCAAATGATAAAGATTTATTATACTTATTATCTGTTTGTGATTTAAGGCTTGGATTATTAAACGATGCTAAACAAAATTTATTAAAGATTTTAAAATCTCGTGCTAGAGATGAATTAGCACTACTATGCCTTGGATATATTCATTTTAAATTAAATGAAATCAATGAATGCAAAGAAGTTTATAAATGTTTGTGCGTTTTAGGAGATTATGAAAAAGATTTAGAATTTATAAATAATTATAAAAGCTTTAATACTAAAAGTTTTAAAGAAATTAAAATTGATGATGAAGCAATAAATCCAAATAATATCAGTCAATTTTATTTATGTAAAAATTGCTCTTCACAATCTATTTTTTACACTCCGTTTTGTTCGCAGTGTTTTAAGTGTGATACAATGCAAGCTAATTTAAGGATAAGGATATGAAAAAATTAACGATTTATACTGATGGGAGTTGCCTTAAAAATCCTGGAGCAGGGGGTTGGGCTTGGATTATTATAGATAATGATTTAATCATTAAAGATAGTGGTGGAGATAAGCTTACAACCAATAATATTATGGAATTAAGTGCCTGTATTAACGCTTTAAAAAGCTTAAAAGAACCTTGCAAGATTGATTTATATAGCGATAGTCAATATGTAGTTAAGGGTATTAATGAATGGCTTAGTGGTTGGGTTAAGACTGATTTTAAAGGCAAAAAAAATGTTGAATTATGGAAGAGTTATTTAGAAGTTAGCAAAATCCACGATATTAATGCAATTTGGGTTAAAGCTCATAATGGTGATAAATACAATGAAATGTGTGATGAACTAGCTAGAAGTATGGCACTTGAGTATGAAAATAACACTATAAATGCTAATGTAGTGCTAGAAAAAAGAATTTCAAAATATCATAAAATTGAAGAAAAACTAGGATATAAATTTAAAAACGAAACCCTATTAAATCAGGCTTTAACTCATAAAAGTTTTAGCAAAACTCATAATGAAAGGCTTGAGTTTTTAGGTGATGCTGTGCTTGATTTGATAGTAGCAAATATTTTATACAAGGATTTTTCTCGTTATAGTGAAGGGGATTTAAGCAAATTAAGAGCAGCTTTAGTGAATGAAAAGTCTTTTGCAAAAATTGCTAGTTATCTTGAAATTGGAGAGTTTTTGCAATTATCAGTATCTGAAGAAAATAACGGCGGAAGAAAAAAACCAAGTTTATTATCAGATGCTTACGAAGCAATAATAGGTGCAATTTATTTAGAAAGTGGATATGAGATTGCTTGTGCTGTTGGCTCTAAGATATTAAATGAAGTTTTTCCTAAGATTGATATAGAATTAATTAAAGACTATAAAACAAAATTACAAGAAAAAACCCAAGCAATAATGGCTCAAACCCCTGAATATAGGATTTTACACACAAAAGGGCCTGATCATAAAAAAGAATTTGAAATAGGGCTTTTTTTAAATGATGAATTGTTTACAAAAGCAATGGGTAATAGCAAAAAAGAAGCAGAGCAAAGTGCTGCTAAATTAGCGTTAGAGAAGTTAGAAGATGAATAGTTTTGGAACATTTTTAAAATTTAGCACTTTTGGAGAAAGTCACGGAAAAGCAATTGGAGTGGTTATTGATAACTATCCTGCAGGGGTTAGAATTGATACTGATTATATAAATTCCTTGCTTAAATTAAGACAAGGTGGTGGAGCGTTTAGCACTCCTAGAAAAGAAGCTGATGAAGTTAATATTATTAGTGGAGTATTTAATGATATTAGCACAGGTGCTCCAATTTGTGTGCTAGTAGAAAATAATAATACAAGAAGTAAAGATTATAAAGAGCATTTACGCCCTGCACACGCTGATTTTACATATTATGCAAAATACGAGCATTTTGATTATCGTGGCGGTGGTAGAAGTAGTGCTAGAGAAAGCGTAGCAAGGGTTATTGCAGGTGCTTTTGCTGATTTAATATTAAAAGAATTTAACATTAGAACTTATGCTAGTATTTGTGGGGTAGGTGGTGTTAGTTTAGATGAGTTTAAATTCAGCGAAGAAGAGTATAAAAGGGCTTTAGAAAAAGATTTTAATGCTTTAGGTGATGATTTATTTAAAGAATTATTTAAAGATGAAATCACAAAGGCAAAAAATAATAATGATAGCGTAGGTGCAAGTGTTAGCGTAGCAGCATTTGGCGTAATGGCAGGGCTTGGAGATGGGCTTTATGATAAATTAGATGCTAGAATTGCTAGTGCGTTTATGGGATTAAATGCTGTAAAGTGCGTTGAAATCGGAGCAGGAAGAAAGCTTAGCTCAATGAATGGCTCTTTTGCAAATGATGAGATTTTAGGTGTTAGCAATGCTGAATTAATGCAAAATCAAAATAGCTCTATTTTAAAACAAAGCCCTAATTTTAAGTCATTTAAAGTAGCAAAAACTAATATTAATAAGCCTTTATTTTTACATACTAGACATAATTTTAGTGGTGGAATTATCGGTGGAATTAGCACAGGAGAGAGTATTTATATTAAAGCTCATTTTAAGCCAACTCCATCAATTTTTAAAGAACAAACTATGTTAAATAAAGACTTTAGCCTAATAAAAGATGCAATTTATGGAAGGCACGATCCTTGCGTAGGTGTTCGTGGAGCTGTTGTCTTAAAAGCTATGCTAAGTTTTATAATAGCTGATTTTTTAATGTTAAATTCATCTGCTAAAATAAGCAATCTTAAAAAAATCTACAAAGGAGAATAAATGCCAATAATTAATGTAAAATTAGCAGCACCAATGCCAAATAAAGAAAAATGCGAAGAAATAATAAGTGATTTAACAAATTATTTTGAAACAAAATTAGGCAAAAAGCGTGAGAGAATAGTGGTAATGCTAGAAGAAATTCCGCAATCTCATATAGGTTTTGGCGGAAGAAGTGTTGAAACTATTAATAATGCTGATTTTGTTAATAATTTTAAACTTGACGATGATAGATAAAAAGCTCCCTAATTTAAGGGAGTAATTATGGAAATTTTATTAATTATATTATTTGCTATTGCAATTTTTCTTTCAGTAATTTATGGTTTTTTTATTTTATATGGAAAGCCTTTAAAATTCTTTATGCTACTTTTCCTTTAGTGTATTTAGCGATTTTTACAATCTTATTTTTATTATTTATCAAAAAAAATAAAAAACTAAAATTCAAAACTTTTTTAATCATTAGCCTAATAATTATTAGTTTTGAAATGTTTTTTATTAGACCTGTGGTTGATTATTCTAGTTTTAATAATTTTAGTTATGTTTTTAAAAGCAATTATGAAAAAGACTTGCAAGGATATTGTGTAAAAGAAAATAAGATTTTAAGTAAAGACGAGCTTTTAAGAATAGCTACTAATGATTTTTTAGATAAAACTATAGTTTATTATAAAAATATAGCTAATAAGTATGAAAAAGACAGGATTTATTTTTATACCCTTGATGAGGTTAAGGAATTTAATGATTTAAAATTATTTGATTTAGAAAAATTAAAACAACACAAAATAAACACTAAAAACTATTTAGCAAACTTACCAAAACTATTAAAAAAACCATTATTTTTATCTACTCCTTATAGTTTTGATATTGTATTTTTTAATGAAGGATTTAAGATAAATAATGGATATTTAGAGTTTTTATATACCAGAACAGATAGTGCTAACATAACTCATCAATTAAAATCTAGCATAGAAATAGACAATTGTGGCAATACCAATAGAGCTATTGATGAAGAGCCTTGTTTTGATTTTTTTGGCTGCAAATATAGATATAATTTATAAAATTATAAGAATTTTAATTAGGATTTTAAAAACTAAAATTTTTAATTAAATTCTTGCCGAAATATCATATTTTGTCATTAAAACTCATAAAATTTCTTTTAATTATATTACTTAACAATAATTATTGAACTATCATTATATATTTAATCAACATATTAGCATTGATATAATTTGTTACAAGTATAAAAAATATAAAAATAATATTTATAAATTCTAAGAAATTTGTATTTGATTATAGGATAGAAATAAATTTGTTAAAATATATTTATTTTAAGTCTTGTTTAAGATAGGGGGGGGGTAAAATACTGCCTTAATTTTATTTAAGGAGTTTTAATGAAAATTTTACCTGATGAAAAAATCATCTATAAAAAACGTGGAAGTTTTAAAGCTTTTTTTGACTGTTATGTCTATTCTAGAAAATATAAAGAAGTTGATAGTGCTTGGATATCTTGGTTTACACGCTTATGTTTATTGTTTTTAGTTTTTGCTATGTGGATGGTTTATGGTTTTTATGGTATTAAAACAGATATAGACTTAGAATTGATAAAAATTTTATTATGTATTGAATTAAATATTTTCTTAATTCCTTTATGGATACAAGTATTTAAATATATAAGCCGTTGCAATAGTCAATTTGACATAATAACTAGAGTATTAGGAAGCAGTATGGTTACAGGTATTGCTATAACCTTAACATTTGCTGTATTTAAAAACATAACTTTATCTCAAACTCACTTATTGTTAGGTATGCTTTGTGCAACATTAATTGTTGTTCTATCTATGTTGTATTGGTTATGTAAAGTAAAATCATCTTTAATAATCATAACAAATAAAAGAATGTTAATAAAAACAGGCATTATTTTTCAAGATTCAACCATTACAGATCTTAAAAGAATTGCAACTATTGACGTAAAACA
Source organism: Campylobacter sp. RM9331 (assembly GCF_020137685.1). Classification (NCBI taxonomy): domain Bacteria; kingdom Pseudomonadati; phylum Campylobacterota; class Epsilonproteobacteria; order Campylobacterales; family Campylobacteraceae; genus Campylobacter; species Campylobacter sp. RM9331. The sequence goes on along the minus strand of NZ_JACGBA010000017.1, from coordinate 15,291 downwards.
AAGTGTTATTGGAAGTATTTTTAGATGTGGCGCTTTAGCCTTTCATGGTTACGGAATAGGTGGTTTTTGCTTGCCCTTTATGTCAAGTCCTACTGCATTACGTGATGAAATTTTAAAAGCTCAAAATGGTATAAATAATGATGAGCAAAAAATATACGATGAAGCGCTAGATGAATATTAAAAATAATTGTTAGTTTATATTATGTTACAGCATTATTTATTATTGCTTGTTCTGATGATAAAGCAAAAGAAAATAATGCTAATAATGAAATAAATAATAAGACTATTGAAGTGAATAAAATTAATCAATATATATTCAAGGTTAGCATTTAAGATAAGACTGAAGAAAATTTTTTGACTAAACATTACGAAACAACAAGATATTTAATTATGACAGCTAAAGATGATATAGAAATTACAAAAATTACAGCAAATCGTGGTGCTTGTGAGGTTTAAAATAGGAATTACGGCTCATATATTGGTAATAATTTTATATCAGTAGAAATTCTGGCTAAAACATATTATAAAAATTATTAGATATTTACCCTAATTTTGTACTTATCTAGGTGATTGTAAGGCATTAATAAAATGGCTGGAGTTGAGTGGAGATTATAAATATTTTTATAATATTTGGTTTAATATACTAGAAAAAGGAAATCAAAAATATATTAGATCTTGTAAAAAAGCTAAGGAACAAGCTCAAGGAAATTACTATTATGTTTATAAGTTACCTATGAAATTCGGTAAAACTGCAAAATTTTCTATAAGCAAATGTTCTGAAGTTTTAGAAATTACAATATTTACAAACAAAGATGATTTTACATATATATTTTAGAATACTTTTAATATTATTTCAAATTCTAAGATTTATCTAGAATTTGAAATATTTACTTACAATTTAAAATATATCTTAATTTATAATCTTCAAAATGTTTTGGATAAGGGACACTTACTTTAAAGCTTTTTGATGCGTTTTCATTGATAATCCCTTCTATTTTAAAATCGTGAGAGTAAAAATTGCGAATTTTATTAAGTTTTAATGGGTCAAAGCCTTTGCTTAAATCAAATATACTTCCATCTACTTTTTTGATACCAAGATTTATTATTCCTATATTTAATTCGCAGGTTTTTACAGGAACTTTTCCATTATTATATATTTGACCACTAATTACTACTTCATTTGCTGATTTATAGTCTTTTTGATTTCTTAATTCTACACTTTTTAAAAAGCTATCTATGGTAAGAAGAGTTGAATATCCAAAAATCAATACAAAAATTATGAGTGTAAAAGAAAAGGTATAAAGTTTGTTTTTTTCTTTAAAAAAATAAATAATTAAAAATTGTGAAAATATATAAATTACAAAAGCTGCAAATATTACAAAGATATGAAATTGTGATAAATACATAAATATCTCCTAAAAACAAGTAATTAAAGTATCAATTGTATATTTTTTAACATTACTAGGTATTAATAAATAAGATTTTTCGTATGAATTTTTTGGAATATCTTTTAAAATAATTTCTGTTGTTTTTAATGGTTTTAAGGTATTTTTGATTAGTTCTAAGTTATTTTTGCTGATTTTTTTTATATTGAATTTAATTTTGCATATTTTAAAATCTCTTTGAGATTTGTTATGTAATTTAAAATCTAAATATATATTATCGCTGAAAATTAATTTATCATTTTTGATTATTTCAAGTTCTGCTGGACGATATGTAGCATTTATATAGTTTTCTCCAATAAAAAACAATACAAATTCTAAAACAATACCTACTATGATTAAAAATATTGAGAAAGTTGGCAATTTTCTTAAAAAAATCGCAAGAATTAAAATCACTATAAAAAATAAAAAACAAAGCCCAAGAAGAATTAAATCTTGGGCATAGAAATTCGCTAGATAAAAATGAATAGTATCTAATAATTTTTGCATTAATTATTAAGGCTGGTTGTCTTTTTTGTGCTTGCATTATCTAGCCAAATATTAGGCACAGCTCCGCCAGGTGTTAAGAAAATCTTAGCATCATTATTAACCTTTAAAGCTTCGTTAAATTCTTTTTGGGTTTCAATTTGCTTTAATTCTAATAATTCTTTACTTATACTTTTTGCGATTTCTCTATTTGCATAAGCTTGTGCGTCTGCTTCTATTTTTTGTGCATCTGCTTTACCTTGTGCTTCAATAATCGCAGCTTTTGCTATACCTTCTGCAAGTGCAGCTTTTTTAAGTGCTTCTTGATTTGCACGCTCAACTTCATATTTTGTTCTTTCTGCTTCTTGTTTAGCTATTTGAACTTTTTCAATTTGCTCTTTAACATTTGTTGGTAGTATTATTCCACGAAGTTTTACACTCTCAAGTAATACAGGTTTATTATTTTGAGCGTCTATGCTTTTTCTTGATTCAAGTTCAATTGAAGCAGCGATTTCATTACGCTTTATAGGTAATTCTTCAGCTGTATATTTTCCAACCACACTTCTTACAACTTCTAAAATAACAGGGTCTATAATTTTATTTTCCCAATCAAGTCCCCATTGAGCTATAGTTTGAGGTGCATTACTTGCATCTAAGCGATATTGCACTGTTATATCTACTGATACAGGTAAGTTTCTAGCATCAACAACCGTGATTGATTCTTTATTGATTATGCTTTCTCTACCATAAGTTCTTTCACTCGCACCTTCAACGCTAGCATAATTTATTTGTCTTACTTTAGTATCTACAATTAAAACTTTTTGAAAATACGGGATTATAAAGTGAAAACCAGGTTGAAGAGCTATCGGATCATACTTACCAGTAGTTGATCTAATACCTACTTGTCCTGAATTTACAACTACAAATGGCTTAGCTATTACTACTATTAAAAATATAACAACAGCTGCAATTATTACTCCGTTAAATTTACCAAAACCTTTAAAATTAAAATCAATATTAAAATCTGTTTTTTTATTGTCATTTTTTTTGTTTTTATTGAAATAATCATTCAAATCTGCTGGCATTTATACTCCTTGTTAATTGATAAAGAAAGCATTTTACATTGTATAAGTTTATAATTAGAAAAAAGATTTTATAAAAGATAGTCTTATTGTTAATAAAATTAAAAGTTAAAATCAAATTCTTATTTTAGATTCTATATATTATAAAGTTTAGAGCGATAATCCGCTCTAAAAATTAAATATAAGTTAGCCAAGAAGCGTATTTTTCATTTCTTCCATATACTATATCAAAGAAAGCATCTTGGATTTTTTTAGTAATTTCTCCACGAGCCCCATTTCCTATTACTCTATGATCTAGTGAATTAATAGGAGTAATTTCAGCTGCTGTTCCTGTAAAGAATGCTTCATCACAAACATAAACTTCATCTCTACTAATTCTTCTTCTTTCTACACTAATACCTAAATCTTTTGCAATTTTTAAAACAGAATCTTGAGTGATTGATTTTAGAGCATAATCATTTGGTGGAGTGATTAATACGCCATTTTTAACCATGAAAAAGCACTCGCCTGTGCCTTCTGCTATAAATCCTTCTTCATCACACATTAAAGCTTCTTCAAAACCTGAATTAATAGCTTCATATTTAGCCATCATTGAGTTTAGATAGTTTGCACTTGCTTTTGCTTTATTGAAATTTGCTTTTGTGCTATTTCTCATTAATGATGAACAACATACTTTAATACCTTTATTAAGTCCATCTTCTCCTAAATAAGCACCCCATTCCCAAGCTGCAATACCTACTCTAACAGGAGCTTTTGCATGATAAATTCCCATAATACCATCGCCTAAGAAAATTAAAGGGCGAATATATGTATTTGAATTAAAATTATTGCGTCTTAATAACTCAATTTGAGCATCTTCTAATTCTTTTTGCGAAAATGGTGGAGTAATTGCAGTGATTTTTGCACTTTCTAATAATCTTTTAGTGTGATCTTGCAATCTAAAAATAGCCATACCATTTTCTGTTTTATACGCTCTTGTTCCTTCAAATACTGCGTTAGCATAATGTAATGAGTGAGTTAAAAAATGAACTTTTGCATCAGCAAAGTTAATAATTTGTCCATCCATCCAGATGTAATCAGCTTTAATTGCCATACTTTTTCCTTTAAATTAAATTTTTGCGAAGTTTAACAGATTTTTCATAATAAGTATTTATTTTTTTTACCTAGAATTAAAAATTAATAAGGAGAAAAAATGGTAACAGATAAAAATTATTATTTAAATAGAAGAAATTTTTTAAAATTAGGTGCAGGAACTATAGTTTCAAGCCAAGCAATAGCTGAAGAATTAGCAAAAACCAATCTTGATTTAGTTCCAAGCGATAGTGAATATGCTTATAATTATGTTAATTTTTATGAGTTTAGCACAAACAAAAGCGAATGCGTAAGATTAGCTAGTAAATCAAGCTTAAATGATAAAGCTATTTCAATTGAGATAGGTGGTTTGTGTGAAAACCCAATGACCTTAACTGATTTATCAGCTTTTAAAATTGTTGAAAGGGTTTATAAATTACGCTGCGTAGAAGCTTGGAGTATGAATTTACCTTGGCAAGGATTTGAATTAAGAGAATTGATTAATCTTGCAAAGCCAACAAGTGAAGCAAAATTTGTTAAATTTACAAGTTTATATGACCCTGATATTTTTCCTGATCAAAGATTTAATGGAGTATTGGATTATCCTTATGTAGAAGGATTAAGATTAGATGAAGCAATGCACCCGCTAACATTACTTGCAACAGGGCTTTATAAAGAAAAATTAAAAGCTCAAAATGGAGCTCCAATTCGCTTAGTTGTTCCTTGGAAATATGGTTTTAAATATATTAAATCAATTGCTAAAATTGAATTTACTAAAGAACAACCTATTAGCTCTTGGGAAAAATACAATCCGAATGAATACGGCTTTTATGCAAATGTTAATCCAAATGTCCCACATCCTAGATGGTCTCAAGCATCGCATAGGGTTTTAGGTAGCTTTTTTAAAGAAGATACTCAATTATTTAATGGTTATGAAGAAGAAGTTGGGTATTTATATAAAGATTTAGATTTAAGAAAGAATTTTTAATGATTATTGCAATTAAAATTCTTTTAGTTTTAGCGTCTTTTGGGTATTTTATATCATCTGTTTTATTAGGATATGATTATGTAAAAGATATTTATAAAGCAAGTGGGCAACTTGCTTTAATATCTTTATTTTTAAGTATTGCTTTACCTAATAAATTCTTAGTTTTTATAAAGTTTTTTGGTAAATTAGCTGGATTTTTTGCAATATTGCATTTTTTAAATTTTGTTATAGTAGATAATCAATTTAATATAAAAATATTATTTACAAATACTATTGCAATAAGAAATCTTTTAGGATTAATTGCATTTATTTTTATGATTTTAATGTTTTATAAAAAGTATTTAAATTATTCTAATTTTGTGTTTTTACTAGCGGCATTTCATTATTCTTTAAGTGTGAAAATTCCTGAAACATTGCATTATTTAGTTATATTAGTGGCATTTTTATTTTTATTTAGGAGTAAAAATGATATTCGGAAAGATTGATTATATTAATTTATTACCACTGCATTTTTATTTAAAAAGCTCAAAATTACCAAGCTATGTAAAAAAAAGCATAGAGTATAAAAAAGATGTTCCTGCAAAATTAAATAAAGCATTGAAAGAAAAAAGATTAGATTGCGCAATTATTTCTAGTATTGAAAGTAAAAGGTCAAAATATAAGAATTTAAATATAGGAATTTGCGCTAACAAAAAGGTATTAAGTGTATTAGTTGAAAAGAACTCAAATGCACAAAATGATAAAGAATCAGCCACTTCAAATGCTTTAGCTAAGGTTTTAAAATTAAATGGTAAAGTAATTATTGGAGATAAGGCACTAAAAGAATATGTAAATAATAAAGAAAAATACATTGATATGTGTGAAAAATGGTATGAATTAACTAAATTGCCTTTTATGTTTGCAAGGTTTTCAAGTATTAAAAATCATAATAGTGCAAAAAGAATTTTAAAACCTTTTATAAGAAAAAATCTAACTGCAAATCAAAGAATAAAAATACCTAATTATATTTTAGATTATTATTCAAATACAAGAAAAATTAGTAATGATGATATTAAAAACTATCTAAAATATATTTATTATAAAATTGGGAAAAAAGAATTAAAAGCGTTGAGTATTTATACTAAAAAAATATATATTTAGTGGCATTAAAAACGCCACTAAATTGGGTAATTATTTCTTTTTCTTACCACATTTACCAGTTTTGCAAGCTGTTGCAGCAACTTTTTCTTTTAACACGCTGCTAACTTTGAATTTAACAACTTTAGTTGCTGGAACTTTAATTTCTTTACCTGTGCTTGGAACTCTTGCAGTTCTTTCTGCTCTATCAGTTGTTGAGAAAGTTCCAAAACCATTAAATGGAATTGATTCACCTTTTTCTAAAGACTCAGCTAGTGCTTCAAATACAGCATTTACTGCAGTTGTAGCATCTTTTTTAGTAATTTCTGCTTTTTCAGCAACTAATGAAATAAAATCTGCTTTAGTCATCTAAAACTCCTTAATATTGATTAAAAGCCCTATTTTACAATAAAAAAACAATATTTAGCTAAAAAACAAAAAAAATATTAGTATTTGTGTAAAAATATAGCAAAATTAGTTTTTAAATAGCATAGTTGGCAAGTTTAATACGCAATTTATTAGAAATATTTTTAATTTTATAAAATTTTAAGCAAAAATATATATAATTTGCTTTTTTTATTCACGCTTAGGTAGCTCAGCTGGCTAGAGCGCTGGTCTCATAAGCCGGAGGTCGGGAGTTCGAGTCTCCCCCTAAGCACCATTTCATAACTTCAAATAATTTTTCCAATTTAATTTTTTATAGTTTTTATATTTTTTTGATTTTTATTAGAAAACTCGTTTTAAATATAAGAATTTAAAACGAGTAAGAAAGATTAACCATCAGCGTTAATTTTAGCAATTAATTCATTTAATACAATATCTGCATTTTCGTGAGCAACTTGACAAGTCCCAGCAGCTTCGTGTCCGCCACCGCCGTATTTTAACATTAGCTCACCTATGTTTGTTTTGCTAGTTCTATTAAATATACTTTTACCTGTCGCATAAACCATATTTTGACCTCTAAATCCTAAGATTTTATGAATTGATATATTGCATTCAGGATAAAGTGCATAAATCATAAAGCGATTACCTGGATAAATGATTTCTTCTTTGCTTAAATCTAAAACAACAAGGTTTTTATAAACTTTAGAGCATCTTTTTAGTTGTTCTTTAAATTCTTTTTCGTATTTAATGTATAAATCGCTTCTTTCTACTACATCAGGTAATTTCATAATATCATCAATTTTATGATTTTTACAATAATCAATTAAATCCATCATAAGGTTATAATTGCTTATTCTAAAATCGTGAAATCTACCAAGTCCAGTTCTACTATCCATTAAAAAGCTTAAGAATTCCCAACCTTTAGGCTCAAGTACATCTTCCATTAAAAATTGAGCGCTATCTGCTTTATCAACAGCTACCATCATATCGTGCCATTCTTCAGGAAATTTTACGCCTTGTTTTTCATAATAATCATAAACAACTCTAGCAGCACTTGGTGCATCTGGAATAATTATATGATTATCTGCTTTTCCGTTTCTAATACTTTCGCTTTCGTGATGGTCAAACACTAAATAAGCATTAGGACAATATGGTAAGTTTGTAACAATATCATTATTTGTAATTTCTATTGTTCCATCTTGCATATCTTTTGGATGAACGAATTTAATATCACTTATTAAATCCATATGTTTAAGCAAAACAGCACATACAAGTCCATCCATATCACTTCTAGTAATTAATCTATATTTATTCATAGTTTTTCCTTTGTTTTTTTGATTATTTTTAAGTATTTTATACTATTTGATTGCATTTGTTTTATTTCATAATAACAATGCTCATCTTCACATCTTTCTTTTTCACTTGGAACATGTCCTAAACGATTAAAGACATAACCACCAATTGTAAGTTCTTCTAATTCATCATCATATTTAATATCTAGAATTTCTTCAACACTTTCAATATCTAGTCTTCCATTTACTATATAAACACTATCGTTAATTTTTCTGAAATCTTGTTCTTTTTTATCATGCTCATCGTTTATATCTCCAACAAGTTCTTCAATAATGTCTTCCATAGTTAAAAGCCCAGCTGTTCCACCATATTCATCAATTACTATGGCTGTATGAATTTGCTCTTTATTCATTTGAACAAGAACCTTTGAAATACTAATATTTTCTGGAACAAATAGAACTTTTCTTACACATTCATTTAAATCTTTATTTTGATTATCTAATAAATCTCTAATATGAATCATACCTAAAACATTGTCTTTACTAGCATCTATAAAAGGAAATCTAGTGTGTTTATAATCATGAACTATTTTTATATTTTCTTCGTATGAATTAACTTTATTTAAGCAAATCATATCTCTTCTAGGAGTCATTATTTCTTTTGCTACAATATCACTAAAATCAACAGCATTTTGTATAAGTTCGGTTTCAAATTCATCTAAAACGCCACTTTTTTGACTTTCGCTTGCTATGAATTTAATTTCTTCTTCAGAGTGAGCTGCGTGCTCGTTTGTTTTTATTCTTAATATTTTTAATATAGATAAAGATAAGAAATCAAATGTAACTATGAAAGGTGCAAAAATTATTCTAAATAAATAAAGTGGTCTTGCTATCCATAAAACTATGCTTTCAGTTTTTGCAATTGCTATACTTTTTGGAACAATTTCTCCTAAAACTACATGAAGTAGTGTAATTAATATAAAAGAAATAGCAACAGAAATACTATGTATTGCTATAGGATTTACATCAAAGCTTGATAGAATTTTATTTAATAAAACAGCGACAGAACTTTCTCCTAACCAACCAAGAGCCAAAGAACTTAAAGTAATACCTAATTGAGTAGCTGATAAATAAGTATCTAAATTTTTATACATTTCTAAAGCTAGTTTTGAATTAGCTCTTTTTTGATTTACAAATTCTTCTAACTTACTTTTTCTAATCTTGACAATACTAAACTCAGATAATACAAAAAATCCATTTAAAAAAACACAAAACAATGCTAAAAACAGCATTAATGCCGTATAACTGGGGTCCAAAAAATCTCCTTGTAAAAAATAAAGCTAAAATTATAAACATACAAACTTAAAAAATAGTAAGAATTATAAAAAGGCATTTTTATATTAAAAATTAAAAGGAATTTAAAATAATTTGATTTATTTTAAATTCCTAAAAAATTATTTAGTGTATTCTACGCTAAAGCTTTCTTTTGCACTAATTTCGCTATTTGAGTGCATTCTAATTAAATCTTTTATATATTCATTAGTTTTTTTATCACTTGATAATTCAAGTTCAATACTTCCATCTGTAAGTTTTTTGATATTAGAATTATAATCACTTGTAAAAGAAATATTATTAATAATATCAGCAATTGGTTTTAGATAATAATGCCCGCTAGTAGTTGTGCTTGTGTATAATTCGCTAATTTTACCAGTTGTATTTATATATTTTAATTTTAAATCACTCGGTAATAATTTTTTATATTTTTTACCCGCATCTGCTTTAGTATCTTTATACATTGCATAAGCAAAAATAAATGGATAATTTTTTGTAAAATTAACAGGAGTTCCTTTATCTATTGTTATGCTACTTGTAGTATCAAGATTAAATTCATTTACATCAGGCTTATTTAAAATGTCTTTACTAGGTGCTAAGTCATTTGTTTTTTGGAATTTTGTATAGCCTATTTTTGTAATAAATTCTAAATCATCAGGACTTGCTTCGTATTTTTTAGCAACGCTACTTAGAGTATTTAAATTTTTATTGACTTCGTTATCTAAATTTTGCATTTTTGAATCAAAAATTGCATTTAGTGTAGTATTGCTAGCACTTAAAGTCATTTTGATTTTTTGATTTGTGATATTCATATTTTTAATACTTAATTTATTTGTATAAATTCTATATCTACTACTAGCTTGAGTATCGTTATTATCTAAGAAATTTAAATCAAAATCTATATCAATATCGCTAGGAAAATACTTATATACATATTCTAAACTATTAGCAGAACTTGAGCCTTTATTTTCTATATTTACAGGTATATTTAGTGAATGTGTAAAATCACAATTTATACCAGAACATTTACCCAAATCAGCTTCGCTTTGTCCTACAACTTCATCAGAAAATAAAACAGCATCAGATAAACCATCAGATGTTTTTATATTATTTAAATTCGTAGTAGATGAGCTAGTAAAATCAGCATTAATAGGCTTAATTAATATATGGCAAGATATTTTTCCATTAGCGTTGATTGTATTTGAAAATCCAGTATTTTCACATTTTTTATTAGTAATATCACTTCCTACAAAATCATTGTCTTTAAACTCAATAATTCCACTTCCAGCAAAAGGATAAGCAACTACCATATCAAAACTATAATCTTTATTATTGCGTTTAAAATTAATAGGATTTAGTTGACTAATTTTGTTATAAGCACTTGTTTCTAAATCAAATGTATAAAAACTACCTTTGCTATTTGTAACTTTTAATTTAGCTTCTTTAATTCCTATATTTGAATTAATACTTAATTTTCTATCTTGAGTATCTAATACACTTGCTTTAAGAGTAGTTGGTAAAGGTTTTTTTAATCCTTCTCCTGCTTTAGTAACAAAATTATTTATTTTTATTTCAGCTGGTCTTACCATAAAGTTTTTGCATATTGGAGTAGGGGTTAATAATTTACCTTGCATATCTTTTTGAGTATAGCAAATATCGTGGCGACCTGGAGTTATATTGATAAATTCAATTATAAAATCTCCCATCATTTGATTATCAGGATTTACTCTAAAATCATCTTTATCGTATATTAAAACCTTAGTAGCTCTTCCATCATCGTGATTTACACTTGCAGTATTAGAAAAGAAACTAATTCTAGTTTTATCAGCTGCATGAACAAAACCTATATATACATTATCTCCAACCATTCTTGTATATGTATCATTAGCTATTTTTGCTTTTTTATCATTTAAATCTTTAATACTAGGTCTTAAATCTTCTCCTAGACTAGGTTTTCTATTTAGTATTTTCCAAATACTTCCAAAATAGTGTTGTTTTTGCACTATTTCTTCATCTGTTAAAATAAATGCTGCAGTATCACTAACACCTTTTATAATATTTTTACTATCTACTTCAAACATAGGTCTTTTATCGTTATCGTAAATTCTTTCTGTTGTAATTTCTATTAACGATGGTTCTTTTAATTTAAAGCTAAGTTCTCTTATGAAGTATTCTAAGTTTTCTGAATTAGCGTAATCTAAATCTAGTTCATAATAAATTACACTTGGTTGTCTTGATACAATATTGTAATCATTTCCATTTTTTGCTAAAGTGCTAATTTGAACTCTTAAATCTACATAATATTTGCTTAAATCTTTATCACAACATTTTATATAATTTCCATCTTTAGTCTTTGTATAATCATATCTTTTTTCTAAGTTTTGACCATTATAAAATGGAGTTATATGAACTTCAGGAATTTTATTAAATATAGGATATGTTTTATCTCCTACTTTTGCACTGCCTGCTGGATTTAAATCTTTTGAAATTAAACTAAATTTAGTGCTATTTGCGTCAGGATAGAATAAGAATTTAAAATTAGCATTAATTTCAGGCTTATTTTTATAAATGCCTACAATTGTATCAGCAGGGAATTTACCATCTCCATAATTTTTACCCCAATTTACAATATCTGTAGATGTAAAATATTTTGGATTTTTTAAATGAGCGTATAAATCCCCTGGACTTGCCGTATATTTTTTCATATTATCTTTATAGTATTTATATTCTTCTTTTAATGAAGTTGGTCTTAAATGTAGGCTAAAGATTTTTGTGCTTATATTTTCTTGATTACCTATATCTTTAGGCATAATTCCAGCTCTTTCTCTTATGCCGTTTTGTTTGTATTTTGAATTCTTACATTCTTTTCGTATATCAAATAATCCAGGTCCAACTTTGATTATACAATCTTTTGAATTTTTGATTTCTTTATATATTGCTTTTTCGCCTATTGCTCCATCTCTAGTTTTATGAATACTATAAATACTTCTTTCTTGTGTTGTATCTATGTAAGGAGAAAATCTTTGGATATACTTAGCATTTGCAAGTGATTGATTGTTGTTATAAACGAAATTCCTAAGCCTTAAAGCTTTTATATCATAGGTTTTATGTTCGTTTGATTTCCACTGACTTTTTTCATTGTAATATCCATTGCTAGAAAAATAATATCCATCGTAATATTCCATATTAAATGTGTAGCATTTGCTTAGTCCTGATTTATTTTGTGCGAAATATTGATTATTTAAAAATCCCCATTTAGCATTACCTTTTAAAAATTCTTTAGGAGAATACAAGGCATTATTTTTTAAGAAAAATTGTTCTGAATATTTAGCGCATTCATCATTTGTATAATAAGCATTATCAGTTAAGGTCGCACCTACTTCGTTCTCATCTAGCGTTAAAGGTATTCCGCTAGCAAATCCTTGGTCAGGATTTAATCTACAACCTTTGCTTTTCATAAATCTTACAAAATCATTGTATGCGTTTTCGCTATCAGAAGTTGTGCTTGAGCCGTGCTGATAGCCTAGATAGGTATTTGCAAATCTATAAGCATTTGAGTTTTTTTCATTATTTAGTAATTGTTCGCTTAAAAAATAGCTAAAAATTGAATCATTATTGCTACTTGCTAAAAGTATGATTTTGCCTGTTGTATTAACTTCAAATTCTTTAAATACATCTTGAATATACGATTCATCATAAAAATAAGATTTCATTGGAAAAGTAATTTCAGTATTTTTTACACTATCTAGCTTTTTAGGTTTTGAGTTTTGATGAGAAATAAAATCATCGTAATTATTAGGATTATAATTAGTTCCCGCTGCATTATCTTCGTAATTTACGCAAAATACATTTTCTCTAAATCTTCTTGAATCGGTATGATGAGATGATTGATTGCCTTTAAAAGAGCCAAATTTTTTCACAATGCTATTTTGATAATCTAGTTTAGCCCAAGCATAATCCCAATTAAATCCCCAATTTACAATAATTCTTTGCTCATCTTCAGCATCAGTTCTATTAAAATGATCATCTATGTTAAAGATTTGATAAAGTTGAAAACAAGCGCTTCTGCCTTTATCATTATTTCTTGTATTATTTATAACGCAATCAGCTAAATCTATATCTGTATGTTGTTTATGGTTTTGAGTTCCAAAATACATTCCGAAAGGATGAACTTTATTTGTATATTCATAAGAATAAAGATTAGATATTACGAGTAGTGATATGAGGACTTTTTTCATTATGCACCTTTAAATTAAGATTTTAAGTTAATTAATTATATTTTTTAGTTTTTAAATTAAGATTAAATTAAAAAATTATGATTTAAAAGAGTATTTAAAAATAGCCCCTTTTTCATAATTAAATGCTTCATATACAATATCGTATTTTTTGCAAATATTTCTTACTATATTAAGACCTAAGCCAAATCCACCTTTAGCCAAATCTTCTCTAGCATATCTTTGCCAAATTCTTTTTGTATCTTTTATGCCAATTCCTTCATCTTGTATTATAAAAATTATTTTTTCATTTGATTGGTTTAAAGATATTGTAATTTTAGAATTAACTTTTGTATATTTAATTGCATTTGAAATATTATTATCTACAATTCTTAGTAACTCTACTTCGCTGATTAATACATATAAATCATTAGTGATTTCTAAATGAAATTCCACACTTTTCATACTAGCAATACTATTAAAAAAATCAATTCTTGTTTTTAAAAAATTAGAAAAATTAATATTTTTTAGTGGGTATTTAGCATTTGGATTTTCTATATAAAATCCTACATCATCATATGTTGTTTTCATCTGATTTAGTGCTGCTTTAATTCTTTTTTGATATCTATTACTTTCTAACATATCAGCATTTAATAAGGCTATACCCAATGGCGTTTTTAACTCGTGCATTGCATCATAAAAAAATGTATTCATAGTGTTTTTATACCAAATTAAACTTTTGATATTGTTTTTATAAACTAAGTAAATTAAAACAAATAATATAAAAGTTCCCCCACCAAACACTATAGCAGCATTGATTATGCTTTTGTTATAAACGCAAGGTTTTGATAGCACCACATTGTATGTTGTATTGTTTATTTGTTTTTGGAATTTGTAATAAAGCAAAGAATTATGAGTTTTATATATAAAATCATCTTTTATATAGTTTATATCAAGTTCGCATTTTAAAATTTCTTCATTATTGAAAATACATATTTTTATATCTTTTAAGTTATTTAAATCCTTATTTATATAACTTGCTAGTTCTAATAGCGTAGAGTTTTTATCATTAGCTACACTTAATTTCAATATATTTATAGCTAACATTGATATGACTAAAGCTATAAGGGTTAATAGTATTGTTTGCTTAGACATTGATTTTATAGCCAAGTCCTCTAGATGATATTATAAAATCATCGCAAGTTTTTGCTCTAATTCTTTTTACATATACTCTTACATCGCTTGAGCCATTGTTTTCAAATTCTTCATTTGCCCCCCCCCATACGTATTCATAAATACTGCTTACATTTACATAACTTGATTTATTGCTTAACAAATATTCAATCAATGTGATTTCTTTACTAGTAAGCTCTATTAGAGTTTTATTTTTGCTAAGACTTTTAGAAATATAATCATATACAAACTCGCCTGAAATTGTGATTGTATCATTGCTTTGAGTGTTAAAAAATTGTTTTAATAATTCTTTAATTCTATATTTTAATTCATCTAGTTCAAAAGGTTTTTTAAGGTATTCATTGCAGCCTAGCTCATATCCTTTTTTAATACTTGCTATATCAGTTCTTGAAGTCATCATCATAATAGGGTTAGTAATATTTAAGCTTTTTATATAACTTAATACATCAAAGCCATTAGTATTTATTACTTTTATATCAAGTATATAAAGATGATAAAATTTATTTGCGATAGTTTTACAGGCTAAGTCGCCATCACTAAAAACATCAACACTAAATCCTAAATCTTGCAAATATTCACAAATACTAGTAGCATATAAATAATCATCTTCAAGCAATAAAATATTCATAATTACTTCCTTAAAAAATGTTTATTTTAGTTTTTTAATATTATTTTTAGCTAAAAAGTGTCTAAATTAGGATATTTCAATCA
>NZ_JACGBA010000016.1:0-51007 GCF_020137685.1 Campylobacter sp. RM9331 | reverse complement strand
TATGAAAAAGTTTTTGAGTGATTTGAAATGGACTAGTGGTAATTGATTGTTGAAAATAATTGGGAAATAAGGGTTTAGTGGAGTTTATGGTTATTAGGATTTATAAGTAAAGTTTATAATATAAATAATTATAAAAAAATCAAAATCCTATTTAAAGTTGTTTTAAATAGCTTTATTTTTAGTATTACAATTAGAAAAATAATTTAATTTTAAAGAATTTGAATTTGAAATTTAAATTTTAAATCTAGCAATATCTAAGATTTATTTTAAACTCCTGTTTTAAATTCTTTAAGTACAAACAATAATAGCACCTCGTTTTAACAAGATTTTATTATCATTTTTCAACTCTTTTAAAACCCTTGAAATACTTTCTCTTGAGCTACCTACTACTCTTGCTAATTCTTCGTGAGTAATTTTTAATTCATTATTACTTGCATTATCTTTTATATATTTTAAAACACGATTTGAAAGCGGCATAAAAGCAAAATCTTCTAAAAATTGCATAATTTCGCTAAGTCTTTTAGAAATAATGTCTAATTTTAGCTGTTTAAATTCTAAATATTTTTCGCTTAATTCTTCTAAATCTTTGCTAGGAATTACCCAAACATTAGTGTTTTTTACAAACTCAATATTAACATCAAAACTAATATTATTTAGCACGCAAGAAGCTGATAATAAGCAATATTCATCATTTGATAAATTAAAAATATCAATCTTTCTAATGCCATTATCAATAAATATCTTAATACTTCCATCAATTATAAATATAAGCCCTTGACAATCCCATAAATCATCACCTTTTTTATAAGTCTTAAAAAGACCTGTTTCTAAACATTTTTTAATTAGCTCATTATTTGTAAATATAGAATTTAAAAAATCTTCAATCTTTTTCATTGTAACTTTATCACATACATAATTTTTAAAAACTCTTATACTTTATCAAAAAAAGGAATATTATGAGTTTAGATAGAAGAAATTTTTTAAAAATCGCAGGAATTGCTAGTGTAAGCAAGGTTTTTGCAAATGCTAATCAAGAAAAAATGGCAAAACTAATTGATTTAAGCCTTTGCGATGGCTGTGCTAATTTAGCAACACCTTTATGCGTAAGTGCTTGTAAAGTAAAAAATAAAGATGTTTTTCCTAAACCAATTAGCGAAATACCAAATTATTATCCACAAAAATTTTATGAAGATTATCAAGACAAAAAAGATGAGATTAATAGGCTAAATCCTTATAATTTCATCTATGTTGAAAAATTAAACATAGATAATAAAAATATAAATATCCCAAGACATTGTATGCATTGTGATGACCCAACTTGCCTTAAAATATGTCCTTTTGGAGCAATTAGCAAAGATAATTCAGCGGTTAAAATCAATCCTAATGTTTGTTTTGGTGGAGCAAAATGTAAAGATGTTTGCCCTTGGCACATACCACAACGACAAGCAGGAGTTGGAGTTTATCTTAAAATAGCACCTAAATTAGCAGGTGGTGGAGTTATGTATAAATGCGATTTATGTGCTGATATTAGCATTCCTGCTTGTGTGAGTGCTTGTCCTAAAAACGCAATGATATATGCAAATAAGGAAAAAATAAAATTACTAGCCCTAAAAAAGGCACAAGAATATAAAGATTTAGCCAAAGATGATGGCACATATATTTACGGAGATAAACAAAACGGCGGAACTGCGACTTTTTATGTATCACCGATTTCGTTTGAAAAAATTCAAGAAGCAATAAGCAAAAAACACGCAAACAACACTCAAGGAATAGCACATATAAAAGTAGATATAAATAACAAAATAACCAATAATGACAAAATTATTAAAAGTGTTTTATTAAGCCCGATTGCAGGTGTTTTAGCAGGTGTTTTACTAAGGAAAAAAAATGAAAATTAAAAGACAAAGTATATTTAATCAAATAACTCATTTAGGAATAATGATTAGTGTTTTTGCGTTGATTTTTAGTGGTATTTTACAAATGCCTGTCGCAAAAAGATATATGATTTATAAATTACCTTTAATGTCTTGGAGTGTGGATTATTATATTAGTTTAATGGTTCATTATATTTTTAGTATTAGCTTGATATTTTTTGTATTTTTACATATTACATATTATATTTTACGCAAAGATTTTTCAATGCTTCCAAAAAAAGGTGATATTAAAAAAAGCATAAAATTAATCTATGCAATAATTTTTAACAAAGAAGAAGAACCTTGCGAAAAATACCTACCAGAACAACGCCTTGCATATTTAGGACTTGTAATTATTATGGTTATTTTGATTATTACAGGGCTTATTAAAACTTATAAAAATTTAGCAGGAATTTCAATTAGTGAAAACTCTATATTTTTAGCAGCATTACTACATAATATTGGAATGTTTTTAATGATTTTTTGGATATTTATACATTTATTTGCCTTTGTTTTTAAGACTAATAGAGCACTTTTAGGTGCTATGTTTGGTGGAAAAATTGATGCTAAATATGTATTAAAAAGACATAAATTATGGCATGAAGGCGTAAAAGCCGCTAAAAAGGTCTTAAATATGTTATGAGCTTTACTAGAACTAAATTATAAATTTGATTATTTGTTTAGTTGAAATTGATACCGATGAAATATACTTAAGAAAATAAATTTTAATAATATAAAAATAAGAAAAATTAGTAAAAACAAAGGACAAATTTAAGCAACTTTGCAAGTATTAAACAAAGCCAAAAATTATTACTAACTTTACTAAAAAAGGCATAAATCATACAATCAAATAAAAATATTATATTTATTTTGTAATACCAAAATATAGTTTTAAGAACTACTAATATTTTAAGATTAAATTAAATATTTTCAGTTAGATAACAGGTATAAAAAAGTTTGTCTATTGTATTATTTCGTAGTTATTACTATTATTAAATCTTTAAAAGAAAACTTTAAACAAACATTGATAAATTAAAGCTTGTGATGATTTATAAGAATTTAAATTTGCTTAAAATATAGTCTATTATTGTTTTACTTTTAGCTTTGATTTTACTCAAATCTTCAACCAAGAAAAACTTAGAAAATATAAATATATTCAAATAACGCTCAATAATAGAAAAAATAGCGATAGATATTGAAAAAATCGCAAATAATATAAAGATAAAAAATACAAAATTTTCATTAGCTAAATTCTTATTTGAAGTGGCAAAAATTATTGTAATAATAGCGCTAATAAAACCAAAAATAATACTCAAAGCATTGCTAAAAGAAAAGCCATTAATCTTGCTTTTTAAAATATAAAAAGCATTGCAATTAGGACATTTTAGACTAATAAATCCTAAATCTTTTTTATAAGTTAATTTTGAGATTTTACAAGAACAAATATCACACTTTTTATTGATAATTTCCACTTTAATTTCCTTGTAACAAAATGTTTTATTTTATATCAGATAATACTTGTGATTTTATCACTAATTTAAATTCTTTTAGCAATTCAACTTTTAAGCTATGTTCTATTATTTTACATAAAAATTTATAAATATTTTAAGAAATGGCAAAGCGCCATTTCTTGCTACAAACCATATCCGTTTGAGACTTTTTTCTTAATTTTCTCTTCTTTTTTAATTCTACAAATATCTCCTTTTTTTATATTACCGCTTGATATATTTGCATAACTTTGTTTTTCGTTGTTTCTAATAATCTCTACAACTCCTGAAAAATCTTCTGTATAGCTCTTCTCTTTTGTTCTGCTATCAATAATTACCTTGCCTTTTGCAAAACAATCTAAGGTAGTTCCAATGGATATTTTTTGAGTAAAAATAGCAAGATTATTGCTAATATTTTCTACCACTGGCGGATAAATACCTGAATGAAAATTCTCAACCAACTCTTTTGCAATTTTATTTATAAAATTATCAATTTCTACATTATTTAACTCTTTAAATTCATATTGTATTGTGCTTGTATTTGAATATTTTATCTCTTGAGTAGCCATTAAAATAACTTGATAATTTATAGTTGCACTAAGGTTTGATTTGCCTATGCTATTTGTATAGCTTGAATGCTTACCAAGAATATATTTAAATGATGCTACATCAAACAAAAATACATAATCAGCCCCTAAAGTATGGCCTAATCTTAATGCTTCATCTTTACTAGCATTATTTTTAATAAATCTTGCTTCATTTTCGGTTATGTTTTGATTATCTCTATCTAATAAATTAAATTTTCTAGCCTTATAAATCTCATTTTGTATGGCTGTTTTTAATATATTTAAAAACACCAACTCTTCATAACCAATACTCATCATATTTAATTCACTAATTCTAGGAACTACAATCAAATTATGCTTATTTGTATTTTGACCTGGGATTTTATAGTATTTGCTAGAGCTAATTTTTTTAATCTGAACTACTACCTTATAACCATCAGCAGTCTGCATTTTGCTAATTACATCAAATGAATTAAATCTACCTTGTGTTGCACGAGATATCTTTTTATTATAAGTTTCTTGATAATTTATATCGCCGTTATTATTACTTGCTTGAACTTTATTTTGATGTGTACTTTTTATATAAGCACCATTTAATTTCCCAATGGCTTCTGCAAGAGCATTATCAACTGCTTGTTCATACGTTAGACCATATCCTTCACCAGTAGCAGTTTTTACGCTAGTTTTAGTAGCAACAGCAGCATTTAGGCTTATTACTAAGCCTAAAATCATAATTAATAACTTTTTCATACAAGCTCCTAAAAATCATCTGTTACTTGATTGCTATAAATTAGCATTGATTTTTGCACTTTAACAGGTTTTACATCTTTGCTTGTTGCAGTTTTTTGACCAGTTTTTACTGCACTAATTTGTTCATTCTTTTTATCAATTTGTTTAATATTACTTAAAGAATAAGAAACCATAGAACCAACAACTCCAACATCGCCTAAATCTTGATACCATTGTTCTATTGTCTTCATTCCTTTAGTATTTACTTTACTATGAGTTTTTACTATTTTAGAAAAAGAACTTGATATAGTATTTTCAACACTACCTTCTTCATATACTCCATCATTAATAGCGCCTTCAATTATAGTAAACATAGCATTTTGAATAGTTTTCATTTCGGCAGTATAATTTTTTTGTAAATCTACATAAGAACCTAAAAATTGTGCTAAATTATCTTGAGCTACCATTTCTGATTTTTCTGTATTTGTTTCTTGTAATTGATATTTTAAAGCAGGTTTTTGCTTGTATGATTTTAAAGAAAATGATAATAATGCGGGTCTACAATTCTCATCCCAATAAAACATTGTTCCTACCCTGCCTAATCTTTCTTCATCGCTCATAGCTTTTATAATATCTGTTACTTTTTTGCAAATTGCTTTATTTTCTGGTTCTGGAATTTCAATACCCTTAGTAAGGCTATTATAAAGCTGAATTGACCTATCAGATACATAAGCAATCACCCCAAGTCTTGAATTACCATCTTTATCTGTATCAATTACGCTCATATAAGTTACCAAACCTTGTACTATACCCGAACCACTTTGACTTATATTAGAAGCAAATGTATCTGAAAATATTGCACTTTTTGCTATTGCTTTTGCTTGTTCTTTTTGGGCTTGTGAGTAATCTTGCATATCTAAATTGGGGTCTATTATAGTTTTTATTCTATTTAAAACACCATCCACAATTTCTTCATAGCTTTGTTCTCTTTTCATAGCTTTTAATTCAGCTTTAGCTTCATTTTCAAGCTCATTTTTTAGCTTTTGTGTATCTTCTGTCTTATCAGTTATAGCCAAAATAGCGCTACTTATATGCCTTAAACCATTCTCAGCTATTGCTTTACTTTTAATTTCTAGCATAGCCTTTTGAAAAGCTGTATCTACATAACTATAAAAATTTGCCCCACTCTTATTTTGTGCTAAAGGGACAATTTTTGCCCCTACAAATAAAATCTCATCTTTGTTTTGTAATTCATTTTTTATACAAGCTATATATTTATCAAACTTACCTTTTTCACCTTCACAAACTTTTATTGGACTTTCACTTGCAAATGTTATTTGACTCATTAATAATGTAGCTATAAAACTCAAAAGTGTTTTCTTTAACATTTTTACCCCTTAAAATTTCTTATTAATGATTTCTCTGCCTTTCCACTCTACCACGCCTGTTGCTAATCTATTAATAGATACATCTAGATAATACGCAACTTCACCTGTTTCTAAATTAGTTTGTTGAGTGATAACACCCCTTAAAGAATGAGTAGGACCTACTAAATGTCCTGATTGAACAATTTTATCTTGGTCAAAATCTTCATTTCCTTCAAGAGATTTAGCTATCGCATAAGAATTACTCGTGCTACCATCACCCGATACACTATCAATATAATTTGCTAATTGATAATCATTGATAGCATTTACTAATTCTTCTTTTATAATTTTAGGGCTAAAGTTTTGTCTTGTATTGTTTTTAATTCTTTCTACCATTAAATTGCACGGGTAATCTCCGCAATTTAAAAACTTATCACTTCTAACTTTTGCGTAATACATTTGTTTTACAAGTTTATCGGTTGTTAAAGAAAAATCATTTGAGCCAATTTTTGAATGCTTACTATCATATAAAGCACCTTTAGGTATTTCACTAATTCCGGTAATCAATACTTTATAATTTACAGAATCATCGGTTGGAGCTAAATATAATAAATTTTTTGTATCATGATTTGATACTTCTAAATAATCAGTAGTTAATCTTTCGCTAAACGCATCTGTTGTCATACCATTTGTATCTTCCCAAGTAATTTTTACCTTATAAGCCTTTTGGCTTTTAGTTTGACTTGTTAGTTTTAAATTCACAACTTCACGATTACCTTTTTTACTCTTTACTAACTCACAACCTAAATATTTTAAGTCTTTAGCATTTGCATAAGTTACATTAGGGCATTTATCTAATGCTCCTATAGTATTATTTGTATTTGCAGGAGAATTTTGATTACTTACACAAGCACTAAATAATAATCCAGCTAATAAAATTGAATATTTTTTCATTATTAATTCTCCCCTACATTTACTTGTGTTACTTTTTTACCTTCAATTACTTTTATATAATTTGTGCCTATTTTTGGAGATTTAACATAAATTAAGTAGTTTTTATCTTTATCTAAATTAGATTTTGAAAATATTTCATTTCCTTTATTATCTGTGATTTTAATATCTCCTGTATTATCAAGTATTGTTAATTGATAATCTTTTGGAAGTCCCACAACGCGTCTTAAATCACTATGATTAACAGCTTCAGTGGCTTTATTTGCTGCAAATCCTAATAATGGACTTTTATTAGCTGCACTAGCATTTAAAGAAGTTTTAACAGTTGCATCAAAAATAGCTTTTATCATTGTAACAGTTAAATTACTATTGTAATCTTTAGTAATTATTTTATCCATATCGGCTAATTGTTTTGTATTTTCTTTATTTTTATTGTTACTTACTTCTAAATACTCATAAGATGATTTGCTATCAGTTAATTTTGGAAATACCCCACGAGCATCGGTAAGCCCACCAATAGCTTTGATAATATCATCATCTAATTTTGTATTAATATTTAAAGCCGCATAAGTAACTGCTAATTTAACAGCATTATCTTTTAAATGGTTTAAGTCAGCTGGAATAGGAAAACTGATTTCATAATCTTCTAAACCTTTTGATTCCCCGTTTTCATATACTACAAATACATTATTTGTATCAGATTTGTTATCACCATAAATTTTATCAAAAACACTTGCTAATACTTTATTATCAACATTTTTCTCTTTGATTTTTAATAATTTATTTCTAACTTCATCAACTTCTTCGCCACCTTCTAAAATTCCACCTACAAATTCCATAAATTCAACATAAGTATTAATAAATCCTTGCTCTGCTTGAAGAATTTTGCAATCATCATCTATAAAACTATCTTCTGATTTTTTATCGTTTTTGCAATTCATACCCATTAATTCACTTGTATTGTCCTTAATAGCACTATTTGCTAAATTTTGAATAATTTTAAATAAAAAACTATCTTCGCCGCCCATATCTTTTGCTGCTTTTACGATTTCTTTTTTATATTTTTCTTCAATTTTTTCTTGTTCATCACCAGCTAATCTAAACAATCTATTAGCTGATTCAAAAATAGGATTATTACTACCTTCTACTGCTTCTTTATCAAATAAAACACTTGTTGATAATAATTGGTCTATTCCTTGATAAGTTCTTAAAATTGGTAATTCATAAAATAAACCTTTATAATCACCCAAGCTAGAATTGCCAAAACTATTTACTGCAACATCAAAAGATTTAAAAGAATTTGTATAATCACCACAATATAATAATTTAATACCTTCTGCACTTCCGTTATATATAGGGTCTTTTGTAACTTCGTTGTATTTGCAAACGCTATCTTTGTTTGCTTGAATATTGTATAGATTGCTAAGTTTTGAATCTAAATCGCCTTGTCCTCCTGTAGAAAAAGAGCAAGCACTAAATGTTAATACCCCCCCCCAACAACACCGATGTAAGTAGTGAAATTTTAATTTTCATTGTTTCTCCTTGAGTTAAAATTAGGTTATTATTATATAAAAAATAAAAAAAATATCAATATAAAATATAATATTTTGTGGTTATTGGTTAAAAATAATAAAAAATATTATCAAACTAATATTTATAAAACTTTATTAATTTTATTTTTAACTTATAATTAATATAAAAATATTTTGTTTAATATATTTAATTATGAAAAATAATTCAAATAATTATATTAAAAATAAAAATGTGTATTCTAAACCACAACTCATTTTAATTCTCCTTTTAATTTATTTAAATAATTTGTATAAACATCATTAGAGCAATCACTTATATAATTGTCTAAACTAAGATAATAATTATCAACAAACATCCTAGCAAAAGAATCATAAATTCTATCAAAATCAGGATGCTCTGGGATTTTTAGCTCTCTAAAAGACATATATGATTTTGCATAGTTACAAGGCACAAAATAACCATAAATATCATAATTTATTAATTTATCTTTGCTAAGTCTAGTTGGTAATTTTGAAGCTTCTTCTTCAAAGCGTTTTTCATATTTTTTATAATCTTCATATATTTGCACTTCTTTATCAACTATCAATTTTACACTTTTAAAAAACTTACCATCTATCGTATAGTTTTGCTTTTTAATTGTGCTTAATAATAAGGTATTTGGTTTTTTAAGTTCTGTTACTTCGTGTTTTGGACTTTGCTGTAAATTAAAATGACTTATGAATAATATTCCGTGAAAAGCAATCATTAAAAATGAGAAAAAATAAAAGATAACTTTAATAAATTTTTGATTTTGTTTCATTATTAACTTATAAAACCACCAAATTAATAGTGAAAATATAATTGGTAGCAATAGTTGTAAAACTACAAATCCCCCACCGATATCTCTATCAATAAGCCCAACTCTTATAACCAAATAAAAAAATAAAATATATAAAGCTATTATAAATCTAGGATAAAGGTTCATTCCTATAAAAAATGTAAGGGCAAAAAGCGTAGGATAGGTAATAAAAAATGGCACATAATCTATAGGAATTAAAATACTAATAATTCCACTAGCTAAACCATGTAAATTATCTAAAAAATATGTTAGATATATTAAAAACTCATTCATATCTTACCTTTAAAATAAAGTTAATTTAGTAATAATACATTCTTTATTACACTAAATCAAACCAAAAATCTTAAGCAAAACAATAACTAATCTAATAACAAAATAAACACAAGCTAACTGCAAACCAAATATAACAACTTTCATAAAAGGATTGTAGTATTTGTTAAAAAATCTAAAAGCTTTATCATAGTATTTATAAAAAAATCTAAAAATATTAAAACCGCGCACGCCGTATTTTTTATATATTGACAATTGTTTTAGAAGTAGTTCTGTTTCTTTTACATGTTCTTTGAAAAATTCCTTCTCGCGTCTAAAAGCATCAAGCAAATCCTCATAATACCATGCACAATCATGATAAAACTTCTTTGGTATATCATTTATCATAGTTATATTTTCATTTTTCATAATCTCTTTACAAGTAGCATGAACAAAACTATGACTAGGATTATCGCTTACTATCACACGCACTGCACCTGATGTCTCTCGTGCAAAACGCTTTAAAAGAGTCTCATACATAATTTCAAATTCCACATAAGCTTTGTATTCTTTTGTATAATGTAATTCTTTGTTTAAGCGAGAGCTAAATATATTATAAATATCAACACACTTAAACATATCGCTTTTTAAGGTTTTTAACAAGCTTTGCTCGTCTATATCAAAAACCCTTATAAAAGCGTTTTTCAAGCTTGTATTTGTATCAATATCCAAAAACTTTAAAGCAATAGTTTTATCAATACTTCTTGTATCTTTTATATCATTTACCCCTTCGCAAAAAACGGTGTATTTATTAAAAACTCCAAGATATCTTAAATCTAAATGCTTTGCTATATAATCAAAATATCCTGTATCATCAGCAATATCCAAAATCTCGTTTGCCTCATTTAATGATAGTTTTGTTTGTTCTAACTTTTGTTTAGTTATCTCATCTAAAACATATACTTTTCCTCCGTAGCCTTTACAAGCTAACAAAGCATCTTTTACTACGCTAAAGATTTCATCTTTGCTAAGTGGTGATTTATCTTTAATGTCTAAAACTCTACATATATAATCATACCCTATTACATTAAAGCCTTCTTTGTTATCTTTAATAGTAGAATCAAGCACTTTTATATCTAAAATCTCATAGATATAATCATACATCTCGTTTCCAATCATCTCGTGCAAATTATAATCTATCACAAGCTCTATAAAGGTATTTTGATACCACATAATATACACAGCCTTGCTAAGATAAGCATGATCAAACTCTGGGTCTTCATAATGATAGCATTCAAGCAAAAAACACTCTTTATCACTATCAAATAAAAACTTTTTTCTTTCTGGAATAGTTTTATACCTTCTATTGTAAATGTTAAAGATTTTAGATAATTTATATTTTTCATCAAGTTCTTTTGTGATTACTACATTTTCAAAAGCCATTTTTACCCCACTTTTTATAATATTTTAAAATAATACTATTTTTATATTTTAAAATCATTGTATTTTTTAAATACCTTTAAATTAAAATATAAAATATGAAAAATATCAATAAAAAATATCTAAAGCATTTATTTAAATTCTACTAATTTTAAAGAATTTAAAACAAGATTTGAAAGCTAAAAAATGTAGTTAAAAATTATAGCTATTTAAAATATTCATATTTATTTAAATATTGTAATTAGAAAATGTATTGTGATATTAATAATAAATAAGGGGATTATATCCCCTTACAATTAGTCGTTTTTATGAATTTGTAATTTTGCTCTTGAATAAAGTCCCGTTCCAACAGGTATCATTCTACCTAAAACAACGTTTTCTTTTAAGTCTTCTAAATAATCTACTTTACCAGTTACACTAGCTTCAGTTAATACCTTAGTAGTTTCTTGGAACGAAGCAGCCGAGATAATACTATCACTGCTAACTGACGCACGAGTAACACCCGTTAAGCGTGGTTCTGCAATAGCTGGACTTCCACCAAATTTCATAACAGCTTCGTTTTCTTCAGCAAATCTACGCTTACTTACTACATCGCCTACTATAAACTTAGTATCTCCACTATCTATAATGGTTACTTGTCTTAACATTTGTGAAATAATAATTTCTATATGTTTATCACTAATTGCAACGCCTTGTCCGCTATAAACTTGCTGAATTTCGCTAATTAAATAATGGTGTAATGCTTTCTCGCCTAATATTCTTAAAATATCATTACTTGTAATTGTTCCATCAGTTAAACGCTCACCTGCATGAACCATCTCACCATCTCTTACTTGGATTTGGCTATGGCGGTCAATTGTATGCTCAACTAAATTGCCATCAGCACCTTCTATAGTAATAACTTGACGCATACGGCTAGCTTGACCTAGTCTTACAATTCCATCAATCTCAGCTAATGTAGCAGGGTTTTTAACCTTTCTTACTTCAAATAATTCAGTAACTCTTGGAAGACCACCCGTAATATCCTTAGACTTAGTTGCTGCCTTTGGAGTTTTAGCTAGAATTTGAGCTACTTTTACCTTTTCATTATTATTTACATAAATAACGGTTTTTGATTCTAGTTGATATCTGATTGTGCTTCCATCATCTTTTGTAATCACAATAGCAGGTTTCATACTAGCAGGTAAATATTCATTAACTACTAAAGAGCTATTTCCTGTTAATTCATCAGTTTGCTCTTCAACACTAAAGCCTGGTTCAATATCTACAAAGCTTACAACACCATCACTCTCAGCTATTATAGGGTTATTATATGGGTCCCATTGAGCTATTATATGGCTTTCATTACTTGCATCTGTAACTATTAAATCATTAGCGTTTTTAATTATTTCATTACTTCCAAATTCTATTTTAGATTTTCTTGGAACATAATGGCGAATAGCTTCTCTATCATTTCCATCTGAAATAATTACAAATAAACCTTTTTCATTAACTATATGACCTTTTTTAAGCTCAATTTTTTCTAAACCATCGCTTTTTTGAATGTAATAGTTTAATTTACCAACCGCATTTGCTCTAATATCTTGAGCTACTGGTGCTCCATCTTCTATTAATAATTCTGATGCGTAAGGAATACGTCTTGGAATGTTATAGTCTTCTTTAATAACTTCAACTATACTTTCATTTTCAACAACTTTATCACCTTCTTTATAAGGTAAATAAAGCTTTCCTAATAAGTTTCCGCTAACACCAGCTAATTCGTTGATTTTTGCAACATCGTGTTTTCTTAAAATATATTTTTGCTCTTTTTTACCTGATTTTACAACTATAGTTATATCATCGTGCGCATTAATATATGAAATACTTCCATCAAATGGAGCTTTAATCTTAGGCTCAACTAAAAGGATATTTGCATTTCTACGATTTGCGATAATTTGTTTGCCTTCATTATTTTTATAAGTTTGAACATTATAAAATCTTATGAAACCTTCTTTTTTAACTTCTACTTGTCTATCTTGCATATCAGTTGTAGCAGTTCCCCCGCTGTGGAAAGTTCTAAGTGTTAGCTGAGTTCCTGGCTCACCGATTGATTGAGCTGAAATAATACCAACAGCTTCACCAGTTTTAACTAACTTACTTTCAGCAAGGCTAATTCCGTAGCACTTAGCACAAATTCCTTTTTTAGCTTTACAAGTAATTGGAGTTCTAATTGTAACTGATTTGATATTGCTTTGAACAATACTTTTTGCTTTTACTTCATCAATTAATGTGCCTTCATTAAATAATACTTCATTGCTAATTGGATCAATAACATCATCAGCTAAAACCCTACCTATAATTCTATCGTGTAAGTTTTCAACTACAACACCATCAGCAGTAATTTCACTAACTTCTATACCTTCGTGAGTTCCACAATCATTCATAGTAATTTTCACATTTTGAGCAACATCAATTAGCTTTCTTGTTAAGTGTCCTGCACTTGCAGTCTTTAACGCAGTATCGGCAAGACCTTTTCTAGCTCCGTGAGTTGAGATAAAGTATTCAAGAACATTTAGCCCTTCTCTAAAGTTTGAAGTAATTGGTGTTTCAATAATAGAACCATCAGGTTTAGCCATAAGACCACGCATAGCTGCTAACTGAGAAATTTGAGCCGTTGAACCCCTAGCACCTGAATCAGCCATCATATAAATTGAGTTAAATCCTGCTTTATCGTTTTTCATTAAATTAATCATATTTTTTGATAATTCATTATTAGTATTTTTCCAAATATCAATAATTTTATTGTAACGCTCACTAGCAGTGATTAGACCTTGGTTAAATGAGTTTTGGATTTCTCTTACTTTTGCTTTTGCATTTTCTATATTATCACTCTTTTCATCAGGAACAATAATATCAGCAATAGAAATTGAAATACCAGCTTTTGTAGCGTATTCAAAACCTAAATTCTTAAGATTATCAAGGAAACTTGCACTAATTTCTAAGCCACCATTTTTATAAACATAATCAACTAATGCTCCGATATCCTTTTTCTTTAAAACCTTATTCCATAACTCTTCAGGAACAAAATCAGGTAAAATTGATTTGATAATTAAACGACCCGCGGTAGTTTTAATACTCTTACCATTTACAACTGATTTAATTGTAGCATGAATATCAAGTGAGCCTGTTTGCATAGCCATTAATACTTCATCAACACCAGTGCAAATCTTATTAGCACCTTTTGCATCTGTTTTTTCAAGCGATAGATAATAAATACCTAAAACCATATCTTGTGATGGAACTGTTATAGCTTTACCACTTGCAGGTAATAAAATATTCATTGAGCTTAGCATTAATATCTTACATTCTGCTATTGCTTCTTGGCTAAGTGGAACATGCACAGCCATTTGGTCGCCGTCAAAGTCAGCGTTAAATGCAGCACAAACTAAAGGGTGTAACTGAATAGCTTTACCTTCAACTAGCACCGGATGGAAAGCTTGAATTGAAAGCTTGTGTAGAGTTGGTGCACGGTTTAGCATTACAGGATGATCTTTTACTACTTCTTCTAAACATTCCCATACTTCGTTAGTCTTTTCGCCTATCATCTTATGAGCTTGTTTAACCGTAGTTGCATAACCTTTTTCTTCAAGTTTAGCTAATAAATGTGGTTTAAATAATTCTAAAGCCATTTGTTTAGGTAAGCCACATTGATCCATTCTAAGTTTTGGACCAACAACAATTACGCTACGACCTGAAAAGTCAACACGCTTTCCAAGTAGGTTTTGTCTAAAGCGTCCTTGCTTACCTTTGATGATTTCAGTAAGTGATTTTAGAGTTCTTTTATTTGCACCTTTAGCTGCTCCTGTTTGTTTTCTAGCGTTATCAAACAATGAATCAACAGCTTCTTGAAGCATTCTTTTTTCGTTTCTAATAATAATTTCAGGTGCATCAAGTTCAATTAATCTTTTTAAACGAGAGTTTCTGTTAATTACACGGCGATATAAATCATTCACATCAGAAACAGCAAATTTTCCACCATCTAAAGACACTAATGGGCGTAAATCAGGTGGTAAAACAGGTAAGCAAGTAATCATCATCCATTCAGGGCGATTTCCTTCTCCACTTTGAGAACTTGCTAAAAAGCTTTCTACAATTTTTAATTTTTTAATAATTGCAGGTTTTTTTGATTTTGGAGCTAGTTCGCAAGCTTCTTTTAATTCTCTTACCATATCTACTAAATCAAGTTCAGCTAATAAATCATGAATTACTTCTCCACCCATTCTAGCTTTAAAGCCAGTATCTTCATATCTTTCATTTAAAGCTTGGAATTGTTCTTCGCTGATTACGCTATATTTTGTAACTTTTTTATTATCATCATAAGTTGCAGTATGCGCATCTCCAACAGCTTCTACAATATATGCTTCATAGTATAAAACACGGCTTAAATCTTTTGTAGAAATATCTAAAAGTGTTGAAATTCTTGCAGGTATTGCATTTGAATACCAAGTATGAGCCACTGGAGTAACTAATTCAATATGACCCATTCTAGTGCGACGAACTTTACTTGTAGTTACTTCAACTCCACATTTTTCACATTTAACGCCTTTAAAACGCATTTTTTTATATTTTCCGCAAAGGCACTCATAATCTCTAATTGGCCCAAAAATCTTAGCACAAAATAAGCCATCTCTTTCAGGCTTAAGTGTGCGATAGTTTATAGTTTCTGGTTTTTTTACTTCACCAAATGACCATGAACGAATAGCCTCAGGGCTAGCTATTTTAAACCCTATGGCATCAAATTGACTTGGTTTTTCTTCTTCGTTAAGTTGGATTTTTTTATATTTCTTATTCATCATCATTATCCTCTTTATAAATCTCAACATCTAAAGCTAAAGATTTTAGCTCGTTTGTAAGAACAAAAAATGTCTCAGGAATTCCTGCTGAAGTTACATTTTCTCCTTTTGCAAGTGCTTTATACGCTGCAAATCTTCCATCAATATCATCAGATTTAATAGTTAGCATTTCTCTTAAGGTATGTGCTGCACCATAAGCTTCTAATGCCCAAACTTCCATCTCTCCAAATCTTTGACCTCCGAATAATGCTTTACCACCAACAGGTTGTTGTGTAACAAGGCTATATGGACCTGTACTTCTTGCGTGAACTTTCTCATCTACTAAGTGGTGAAGTTTAAGCATATACATAACGCCCACATTTACACGCTCTTTCATCTTTTCGCCTGTGCGACCATCGTATAGCTCACTTTTGCCATCCATATCTATTCTAGCCATTTCAAATAGCTTTTTAAATTCTTCTGCAGTTACACCTTCAAATACAGGAGCTCCAAATTTAACGCCCTTACTCCAATCTCTTGCGTGGCGAATAAACTCATCATCACTCATATCTTTAAGATAAACTTTAGCATCCATTAATCTTGAAATATCGCAAATATCAATCATTTTTTGGCGTAATTCTTTAATAAAATCAGCTCTTTTTGCATCAAATATTTCTTGAATTTGTTCTCCTAGTCTAAGTCCTACTAAACCTAAATGGCTTTCTAGAATTTGACCTATATTCATACGGCTTGGAACACCTAGTGGATTTAAAACAATATCAACAGGTCTTCCATCAGGTAAATAAGGCATATCAACTTCAGGAACTATGCAAGAAACTATACCTTTATTTCCGTGACGACCTGCCATTTTATCCCCAACTTTTAACTTACGCTTAGTTGCTATATAAACTTTTACAAGTTTTACTATACCATTTTGTAAAATATCATCTTTTTCTAATATTTCTAATTTTTCATCATGCTCTTGTTTTAAAGCTTTTTTCTCATTTTGGAAATGATTTTTTAAATTCTCATAATAAGCTTGCACATCTTTAGGATAAGCTTTAATAATACTTCCAATAGCAAAACGATTTAAATTAGATAAATCATCTTCTTTTACGATTTCACCTTTTTTATAAGATGTTCCGCCTATAGTTTCAGCTTTTTCTAAAGGAGTTTCTTTTAATAATTTAGCAATCTTTAGATTTTCTTCTCTATCCATCATTAATAATCTATCATGATAGTCTTTTTCTAATACTAAGCGTTCAGCATCTTGAGCTGCTTTTGCACGAGCATCTTTTTCATGACCTTTTTTTGTAAATACTTTTACATCAATTACAACGCCTTCAACACTAGCACCTGCGTATAAAGATTTATTAACTACATGACCTGCTTTTTCTCCGAAAATCGCTCTTAATAATCTCTCTTCAGGAGTTGGTTTTACTTCACCTTTAGGAGAAACTTTACCTACTAAAATCATACCAGGTTTTACATGTGTTCCGATTCTTACAATACCGCTCTCATCTAAATGTGCTATATCTTCATCTTTTACATTCGGAATATCACGAGTAATTTCTTCAACGCCATCTTTTAATTCACGAGCTTCTATTTCTTTTTCATAAACATGAACACTAGTAAATGCGTCTTCACGAATCATTTTTTCGCTCATTACAATAGCATCTTCGTAGTTGTAACCATTCCAAGGCATAAATGCAATTAAAGCATTTTTACCAATAGCAAGCTCTCCTTGATCCATAGAAGGGCCATCTGCAATTACTTGTCCTACTTTTACTATATCGCCTTTTCTTACAATTGGTTTTTGAGAAAATGTTGTATTTTGGTTTGTTCTTAAGTTTTTTTCTAGTTTGTAATGGTCTATATATAAACCATTATCATCTTCGCCTAATATAAATATATTATTACTATCAACTTTTTCTACTTTACCTGAACGCTTAGCTTTGATTGCTTCCCACGCATCTCTTGCTACTACTCTTTCCATACCTGTTCCAACTATTGGAGCAGTAGCAGTAAGCAATGGAACTGCTTGACGCTGCATGTTTGAACCCATTAGTGCACGGTTTGCATCATTGTGTTCTAGGAAAGGAATTAACGAAGCTGCAAGCCCAACGATAGCTCCTGAAGTAAGGTCAATAAGTCCTACATCTTCGCGTTTTGCTAGTATCGTTTCTCCATCTATTCTAGCTTCAATTAAATCATCAACAATATTTCCATTTTCATCTACTTTAGTAGAAGCTGGTGCAATACAAATTCCTTCTTCTTGAGTAGCTGTTAAATACACGATTTCATCGCTTATTTTACCATCTACAACTTTTCTATAAGGAGCTTCAACAAAACCTAAATCATTAACTTTTGCATAAGTTGAAAGCGAGTTAATAAGACCGATATTTTGACCTTCTGGAGTTTCAACAGGACAAATTCTTCCATAATGAGTTGTGTGAACATCACGAGCTTCAAAACTTGCTCTTTCTTTTACTAAACCACCCTCACCTAAAGCCGATAATCTTCTTTTATGTGTAACTTCACTAAGTGGATTTGTTTGATCCATAAATTGTGATAATTGACCGCCCGTAAAGAAATCAAGTAGTGTAGAAGTAATCATTTTTGAATTCACTAAATCACTTGGCATTAATTCTTCAATAGGAGTAGTAATTGAGCTTAATTTATCTTTAATACCTTTTTGAATTTTTGCAAAACCTATGTGTAATTCATTAGTTAATAACTCACCAATAGCTCTAATTCTTCTATTTCCTAAATGGTCTCTATCATCTAAATATCCACGACCTGATTTAATTCTGTAAAGATATTGAATAGTTTTTACTATATCTTCTCTAGTTAAAACGGTTACATATTCAGGAACATCAAGTCCTAATTTGTGGTTCATTTTCATACGACCAACTCTTGTTATATCGTATCTTTCAGGGTTAAATAACATATCTAAAATATAAGTTTTTGCTGCTTCTAAAACAACAGGATCACCTGGTCTTAATACTCTAAATATTTTAGCTATTGCAAATTCTTCTTCATTTTCATAATTTTCTGAACGCTTAAATGATTTAAACATATCTAAATCATTTTGAAGAGTTTTTAACATTGAATCATCAATTCCTGAACCAACATCATTAGCTATTTTAAAATCACTACCATTATGAACTAAAGCAATTAGCTTATCTTCATCAAGCATTGTAAGAGTATCAAATAATAATTCCCCAGTATTTTTATCATATACAGGCTCTGCTAATTGACGATTAGCTAAAATATCAACAGGGTATTCTATTAATTTTAAACCTGATTCTTCAAGCTCTTTAATTTTTCTTTTAGTTAATTTCTTACCTGCTTCATGAACAACTTCACCTTTTTCATTAATCAAATCAAATTCAACTCTATCGCCTATAGCATTAATATCAAATTTTGTATAGAATTTATGTTTTTTTAGTGTTATTGTTTGAATTGGATAAAATAATTGAATAATATCTTCTTTGCTATATCCTAATACTCTTAGTAAAAGTGTTGCTTGGAATTTTCTTCTTTTATTAATTCTTGCATATAAAATATTTTTTGAATCAAATTCAAAATAAATCCAAGCTCCTCTATCAGGTATAATTTGGCTAGAATAAAGTAATTTATTACCTTCTTCGCTTTCTTTAAAAATAACACCTGGACTTCTATGAAGCTGATTTACAACTACTCTTTCAACCCCATTGATAACGAAAGAAACTCTATCTGTCATTAAAGGTATATCACGAATAGTAATATCTTGTTCTTTTATATCTTTAATTCCAATTTTTTCACCAGTTTTTTCATCTCTATCATATAACGTCAAGCGAATTTTTGCACGCAAGTTAGCTGCATACGTAAGACCTCTTTCCATACACTCTCTTACTGTGTATTTAGGCTTTACAAATTCACAAGATACGTAATCTAAACTTAATCTATTTTGAGAATCACTAACAGGAAAAAAAGATTTA
This sequence comes from Campylobacter sp. RM9331, assembly GCF_020137685.1. Classification (NCBI taxonomy): domain Bacteria; kingdom Pseudomonadati; phylum Campylobacterota; class Epsilonproteobacteria; order Campylobacterales; family Campylobacteraceae; genus Campylobacter; species Campylobacter sp. RM9331. The sequence continues at coordinate 31,140 of NZ_JACGBA010000016.1, read as the reverse complement.
AAAACTTTTTCTATACCACTTTCCCTGTCTTCATTACCAATATTTAAAAAATAATCAAAGCTTTTTTGCTGTAATTGTAATAGATTTGGAATCTCAATTTGCTGTGGAACGTTTGAAAAATCCACCCTTAATCTGTTTCCTGAATGTAAGCTATTTAACATATATGTACCTCTTGGTAAGTTTTGAAAGAATAGTTTTGTTGTAAAAACAACACAATACAAAAATAGCCCTAAAAATAGGGCTAAATAAATTATTTAAGTTCAACCTTAGCGCCAGCTTCTTCAAGTTGTTTTTTAGCTTCTTCAGCATCTGCTTTGCTAACACCTTCTTTTAATGTTGATGGAGTACCTTCAACAGCATCTTTAGCTTCTTTTAAGCCTAATCCTGTTAATGCACGTACTACTTTAATAACATTAATTTTGTTAGCACCTGAATCTACTAACACAACGTTAAATTCTGTTTTTTCTTCTTCAGCAGCAGCTGCAGCACCACCTACAGCACCAGCAACCATTACAGGAGCTGCACTAACACCAAATTTTTCTTCAAATTCTTTAACTAATTCAGATAGTTCTAAAACACTTAGATTTGAGATATATTCTAATACATCTTGTTTTGTAATTGCCATTTTTTATCCTTTATAAAATTATTCTTGTTCTTTTTTTTCTTTAAGTGCATTTAAACCGATTGTGAAATTTTGAATCGGCGCATTCCAAACTTGCAATAACATAGCAAGTAACTCTTCACGAGATGGCATTTTAGATAATGCAGTAATTTTATTAGCATCTGCAACTTCACCATCTATGTGACCAAACTTAACTTCAAACGCATTATTTTTTTCAGCAAATTTAGCTGCTACTTTTGTAACTGCTAACGCATCTTCTCCCCAAAGATAAATATTTGTATCTTTAAGTGTTAAACCATTTTTGCCTGATTTTTCTAAAGCAATACTAGCTAAAGTATTTTTAATAACTTCTACTTTAACATTAGCAACTCTTGCAGAATCACGTAATACTTCTAATTGCTTAGTAATAATACCTTTATAATTACAAACAACAACAGCATTGTTTGTTGTAAATTCATCAGAAAGTCTAGCTATTAGTTCTTCTTTTTGGTTTCTTGTCATCGTTTCTCCTTTCCGATTTATGATTTAAGCAGAGAGACAAAAGTCAATTAAGTAATAAACCTCGGCTGTCACAAATCAAATTTTTATTTAAATTCTTTACGCAAAAAAACTAAAATAAAAATTTGAAAAAGAATAGCTATATTTTTAACATAAAAAGTTTAAAAAATAGCTATTCATAGAAAAAATTATTTTAAATCTAATAATTCTTGAGTTTCAAGTTTTAAACCTGGACTCATTGTTAAAGATAGAGTTGCACTCTTAATATATCTACCTTTTGCAGTTGCAGGTTTGTGTTTATTAATTGCTTTTACAAAAGCACTAACGTTATTTAATAATTTTTCTTCAGAAAAACTAACTTTACCTAAACCAGCATGAATATTTCCTTGTTTATCTACACGGAAATTAACTTGTCCTGATTTAGCATTTTTAACAGCTTGAGCTACATCCATAGTAACTGTTCCTGTTTTAGGATTTGGCATTAAACCTTTAGGTCCTAAAATACGGCCAACTTTACCAACTAGCCCCATTAAATTTGGAGTTGCTATTAATACATCAAAATTAATATTACCTTTTTGAATTTCTTCTACTAAATCATCATCACCAACAATATCAGCTCCTGCTGCTTTTGCTTCATCAGCTTTAATATCTTTTGCAATTACAGCTACACGAACCTTTTTGCCAGTTCCTTCTGGTAATACTACTGAACCTCTTACCATTTGATCAGCATGTCTTGGATCAACATTTAATTTCATTGCTATTTCAACAGTTTCATCAAATTTAGCTGATGATAAAGTTTTAATAACTTTAATACCATCATTTAGTGAATATTCTTTTGTTAAATCAACTTTTTTTAATAATTCTTGAATTCTTTTTGCTTTTTTTGCCATATTTTTCTCCGCATTTTTTAAAGTGCTTCCGCCTTAACCCGGCGGTTAGGTTCTTATTAATCTACTACTTCAACACCCATTGATCTAGCAGAACCTGCAATAATCTTAGCAGCTTGCTCACGATCTTTTGTGTTTAAGTCAGCAATTTTTCTATCAACAATTTCAAGTATTTGAGCTTTAGTTAGCTTACCTACTTTATTTTTTAAAGGATTATCAGTTCCTTTTGAAATACCTGCAGCTTTTTTAATTAAATCTGTAGCAGGTGGTTGTTTTGTTATAAATGTAAAACTTTTATCAGCATATACTGTTATAACTACTGGAATATTATATCCCGCCATATCTTTTGTACGCTCATTGAAAGCCTTACAAAATTCCATAATATTAACACCTTGTTGTCCTAAAGCAGGTCCTACTGGTGGTGATGGATTTGCCTTTGTTGCAGCTATTTGTAATTTAATTTCCCCAACAACTTTTTTAGCCATAATGACTCCTTAATTTATTAAATAATTTTTTCTACTTGTGAATATAGTATTTCAACTGGCGTACTTCTTCCAAAAATTGAAACATTAAGTTTTAAAGTACCCCTAACCATATCGTATTCTTCTACAATACCTGTAAAATTCGCAAACGAGCCTTCAGTAATCCTAACACTTTCTCCATTTTCAAAGAAAATTTTAGGTCTTGGAGCTTTTTTATTATTAGCTTTTTCTAAAATCAAATTAACATCCTTCTCACTTAAAGGAGTAGGTTTTTTAGATTCTCCAATAAATCTTCCAACTTTAGGCAATTTTTGAATTTTATGCCATAACTCTATATCTAAATCAATGTTTGCAAAAACATAGCTAGAATATAAACATTTTGCTGTAATTTTCTGTTTTCCATTCTTACCTGTTTCAATAACATCTTCTGTAGGAACTAAAACTTCTTTTAATCTATCAGAAATTCCATTTTCATAACATAATTTCTCAATAGCTCTTTTTACAGCCATTTCGCTACCTGCGTAAGTCTGAATTGCATACCATTTAAAATTCATCTCGCGCCCTTATAAAATACTCTTTAATGAAAAAGACATAATAAAATCAACAAAAGCTAAAAATAAAGAAATAACGGTAACTACAACAACTACCGTAATAAAAGCATTTTTTACTTGTCCTTTAGTTGGAAAAAATACTTTTGCTAACTCAGCTTTTGATAACTTAAAATAATTTATTAATTTTTCCATTTTAAAACCTTTAATTGGCAGGGCAAGAGGGATTCGAACCCCCAACCATCGGATTTGGAATCCGGCGCTCTACCGTTGGAGCTATTGCCCTAAAATTAGCTTTTTAACTTAACTTCTTTATGAACTGTATGTTTTCTTAATCTTGGGCAATACTTTTTAAGTTCTAACTTTTCAGTAGTATTCTTTGAATTTTTAAACGTACTATAATTAATATCGCCTGTTTCTTCGCATTTTAAACCAATTTTAATTCTCATAACATTTCCTTTTAGTTTTTAGAGTAGGTATAAAACCTACTCATTTAAATTACTTAATAATTTTTGATACAACACCTGAACCAACTGTTCTACCACCTTCACGGATAGCAAAACGAGTACCTTCTTCAAGTGCAACTGGTTGAATTAATGATACAGTAATTCTTACGTTATCACCAGGCATAACCATTTCTGTGCCTTCTGCTAACTGAATAGAACCTGTAACGTCAGTTGTTCTTACATAGAACTGTGGTCTATAGTTATTAAAGAATGGAGTATGTCTACCACCTTCTTCTTTAGTTAAGATATAAACTTCAGCTTCAAAGTCTGTATGTGGAGTAATAGTTTTTGGTTTAGCAAGAACCATACCACGAATAACATCTTCTTTTTTTGTTCCGCGTAGTAATACACCTACGTTATCACCAGCTTCACCTTGCTCCATTTCTTTTCTAAACATTTCAACACCAGTAACTGTTGTTGTTTGAGTATCTCTAATACCAACGATTTCGATAGTATCTCCAACTTTAACGATACCTTTTTCAATACGTCCTGTTACAACTGTACCACGACCTGAAATTGAGAATACGTCTTCAATTGGCATTAAGAAATCTTTGTCAGTATCACGAACTGGAGTTGGGATATAGCTATCTACTTGAGCCATTAGCTCTAAAATTTTAGCTGACCATTCGCCATCTTTACCAGCTTTTGCTTCTTCTAAAGCTTGTAAAGCTGAACCAGATACGATTGGAGTGTCATCGCCTGGGAAATCATATGAACTTAATAATTCTCTAATTTCCATTTCAACTAGCTCTAATAATTCAGCATCATCAACCATATCAGCTTTGTTCATAAATACTACGATATATGGAACACCAACTTGGCGTGATAATAGAATGTGCTCTCTAGTTTGTGGCATTGGGCCGTCTGCTGCTGAAACAACAAGAATAGCGCCATCCATTTGTGCAGCACCTGTAATCATGTTTTTAACATAGTCTGCGTGGCCTGGGCAGTCTACGTGAGCGTAGTGACGATTTTCAGTCTCATACTCAATATGAGAAGTAGCAATTGTAATACCTCTTTCTTTTTCTTCTGGAGCATTATCAATATTATCATAATCTTTAAGCTCTGCAAGACCTTTTCTTGATAAAACAGCTGAAATAGCAGCAGTTAAAGTAGTTTTACCGTGGTCAACGTGACCAATTGTTCCGATATTCACGTGTGGTTTATTACGTGAGAATTTTTCCTTTGCCATAATACTTCCTCCGTATTAATAAAATTAATTACTAGTCTAAAATTATTACCTTTTTGAATAAATGGAGCTCATAGTGGGACTTGAACCCACGACCTCTCCCTTACCAAGGGAGTGCTCTACCTCTGAGCCATACGAGCGCTCAGAAAAATTATAACTTTAGACAACAAATACACTAAAACTTAAACTATTTTTGGAAAAACTTGTGAAGCGATAAAAATTACAGCTCCCAGTTCTTGCAAAAAAGTTGGAGCGGGAAACGAGACTCGAACTCGCGACCCTCAGCTTGGAAGGCTGATGCTCTAGCCAACTGAGCTATTCCCGCATCTATAATGGTGGTGAGTCGTGGATTCGAACCACGGAAGGCAAAGCCAGCAGATTTACAGTCTGCCCTCGTTGGCCACTTGAGTAACTCACCTTTATTTATAAAAATAAAGCCTTTTTTGTTCTGGTCAAACACTGCTAAAAATAAAATGGAGCTGGTTAAGGGACTTGAACCCCCGACCTGCTGCTTACAAGGCAGCTGCTCTACCAACTGAGCTAAACCAGCATAAATCAAAAATGAAAGACGGCATTATATGTAAAAATTTTTCATTTGTCAAGAGTAAGTTATAATTTTTTTAAAAAAAGGAGCAATATGAAAATTTTGTTTTCACCAAGTGAAGAAAAAATAAATAGCTTAAATGCTTGTAATATAGATGAATTAAAGATATTTTTTACTAATTTAAATTTAGACAATCTCTCAATAAAATCTCAATTTAGAAAATCATATATAAAGGAATATATAAATCATTTTGATAATTTAGAATTAATTTTTGGTGTTAAAAATACTCAAAATATATTAAATAATTTCTCTAATAAACTATATAAAGCAATAATTTTATACCAAGGAGTTAGTTATAAAGAATTAGATTACAATAGCTTAAATAATGAAGAAAAAACATATATTGATGGTAATGTAATTATATTTTCCAACCTTTTTGGACCTATTCTTGCAAATGATGAGATACCATTTTATAAACTCAAACAAGGGGTGAAATTAAACAAAATCAACCAAGCTAAAGAATATTTAAAAGATACAACAAATAATCTAAATGAAATAATAAAAGAATTTGCAATTGACCTTAGAGCTGATATTTATAAAGACTATTATAAAATTCAAATTCCGCACGCAACTTTTATTTTTATGAAAAATAATAAGCAATTATCTCATAGTTCAAAAGTCTATCGTGGCAGGGTTCTAAGGCTATTAGCACAAAATAATATTACTAATATTAAAGAATTATCTAATATGATTTATACCAATTTTTCTGTAATAAATATAGAAAATATAGAAAATAAAACAATATTTTATATTGATATAAAGGATTAAAATGGGAAGCTTGTATTTACTAGTTATACTAATCGTATTTTTACTGATAGCATTTTTAATTACACAATATTTCAACGCAAGAATAAATCTATTAAAACAAAAAATATCAGTAATTGATGATAAATTAAACGAAGCAATGAAGCTAATAGAAAGAAATAGATTATTAATAGAAGATAATAAAGAAAATATATTAGCTCAAAAAAAAGCTAGAAAGGACGAAGAATGAATTATTTGCACTTATTAAAAACTCGTTTTGCTTGTAAAGAATTTAATAACGAAAAAGTTTCTCAAGCAAAAATTAATACTATTTTAGAAGCTGGAGTTTTAAGCCCTAGCTCATTAGGGCTTGAGCCTTGGACTTTTTATGTTTTACAAAATCCTGAAAACATTGAAAAATTAAAACAATTTTGTAATTCTAAAAGACAATTTGAAACTTGTGCTTTTGCTGTAATTGTAGCTGCAAAAAATAATTTTAACCCAAAGGGTAGCGTAGTTCAAAATGCGCTTAAAAGAAGAGAAGATTTTGATAAAGTTTATGAATTATATTCGCCTTATCTAAAGCGTTTAGAAACTAGAAACGCTCACGAATATGGAGCTTTACAATGCTATATAGCAGCGACAAATATGGTAAATTGCGCTCATACTTTAGGCGTTGATTCTTGCATTATCGGAGGATACGACGAAGCACCGATTAATGAAGAATTTTTACCAAAAGATGAGTTTTGCGCTTTGGTTTTAACTTTTGGTTATAGAGCAAACGGACAACCAAAACATAAAAAAATGAGATTTTCATTTAACGAAAAAGTAAAATTTATATAAGCATTCTATCTTCAAAATAAATTACATTTTATACACTAGCCTTTTTAGGCTAGTAAATCCAAAATTATTTTTTATTATTTGGATTTAATTGAGCACCACGATTTCCATGAACTTTTGCGTGAGCTGGGTTTTGACCTGAAGTGCCTTTATTAGCATTAGCTTGATTTGCTTTATGGTTTGCATTAGCGTTATTCATAATATCTCCTTTCATAAAATAATTTATTATACCCCCCCCCCATTCTTAATTTTTACTTAAAAAAATATAAATTTAAAATTCATATATTTAAAACTTGTTATATATTTAAGCATAAATTAAGAATGGGGGGGGGTATTATCTCGTTTTTATTTTATTTTAAAAGGATTAAAAATGAATGCGACGATTTTATTCTCTCAAATTCAAGACAAGTTACCTAAGAAAATAGGTGGATTTAAAAAATCTCTTACAGCAAATCAAAATTACTCAAAACCAATTATGAGTAATGAAGAATTATTAAAAAAACTAGAAAGTTTAAGTGAGACCGAGCTTAACGAAGTTGCTACAATACTTGAAAAAGACGAGCTTGATAGTCCTAGTGTATGTTTTTGGTTGCACAATTTCGTATTAGGATCTTTCGGTGTTTCAAGATTTAAGGTAGGGCATTTTAAAATAGGTATTATAAAATTATTAATTCTTATAATTTATCAAATAAGTTATATTGCAACGCTTTTAATTAGATTTGATCCACAAATTACTTTTATATTTTATTTATTAGTTTGTGCATTTTGGTTTATAGATTTATTTAGCATAGGTGTATTTTTAAGAAATAAAAACCTAGAAAAGGTTAATAATATCATAGACTTAGTAAAGGCAAGAAATGCAAATTAAGATACTTTGTATTTTTAATGAAAGAACATTCTCTCATTTTTAAATTTCAATAAAGGAATACCAATGAATAATCAATTGCAATATGAACTTTTAAGCTGCATCAATAGTTATCCTAAAGATACTTTAGCAGTCACTTGTGACAATATAAGCGATTTTAATTTAAATAGTAATTTGCAAGATATTACTATTAATAGTAATGTTAAAATTATAAAACTAATACCTAAAAATTCGCAATATAATTATGAATTATTCAATAATGAATCAGGGTTAGAATTAGCAAGTATTATTGATAAGAATATTAAACTAAATAATGACAATATTGCTACTACGCAAATGCCAAATATAACACCTACTAATAATTACAACAATGATTATAAAACTACTCAAGAAGTGCCTAATTATAATCATAATGAACCTAAAAATTCAATAGTATTTGAATATTTACCTGAATTTATATTTGGATGTTTAGTAGCAGCATTAATAACAACATTAGTAACTGTAATTTGTAAATTATTTCATAAAACTAATATTACAGTATATAGAGATTATTGTGATGCTATGTGCAGTTTATTAAATTACATAATAATATTTATTTTAATGTTATTAGCATTATTACATTTGGATAATAAAATAGGAATCTTTCCTATAATATCTTGTTTATTTGCATTAATGCTAAGTCTATTTTACAACCTATTATGTTCAATTAGAACCAATAATGGTATATTTCGAATTGCAGTATCATTTATTACTAAAATAATATTAGGTATAGTTACCTTATTCTATATACATTCATTCTTTTGTAAACCTAGAAGGTCTGATGATGAAACTACTTATGAATACCATAAAAGATGTAGGGATTATAGTAAAGATAGTCTTATAAAATCAACAATCTTGCTAACTATTATGTACAACATTATTGAATATAGAGTATTTATTTATGATCCTAATAATATGGTTGAAGAAGAAGAGTATGATGAAGAATACTATGAAGAAGAAGAGTATGATGAATACGAAGAAGTTGATAATAAAAAATATTTAAAATAAGGATGAATAAATGAATAATTTAAACAACGAAGTTAAAAAGCCTTTTATTGATAGTAAAAACTATCCTTTCAAACTAATTTATAAAGATAAATATTTTGAAGTAGTAGTCGGTGAAGCACAGACAAATAAGGGTGAATTATCAATAGGCATAAGGACAAATCATTTTCCTAAAGATAATTTTCACAATGATTGTTATTTTATTTTCCCATCGCATTTTGGCGTTGAATTTTTAAAATTATTTATATTAGACAATAACCCAAATAATGAAAATATCTCTCAAGCTATTGCAAAAATATTTGAAGATAATAGGAGTAACAATGAAAAAAATAATAATTAGTTTATTTTTAAGCACATATTTAAGTGCTTTTAATTTTTCTTTTTTTGATAATACACCAAAATGCAATGATGAAGTAGCGCTTGAAGCCTTAGAAGAGCTTATAAGAGAAAATGCTCCTGAAGTAATATTTAAATATGGCGTTATTAAAGCATTTCAAGATGAAGTAGAAAATACGATAATTAAAGTGCGAGAGTTTAAAGATTATGATTATTCATATAATGGTAATTTTGCTGAAAGCTACACAGTAAATGCTTATAAACCCGTAATTGATTTATTGAATCAAATAATAAAATATGTAAGCACTAATGTTAAGATGGATTTTTCTAGCTTTGTAACACTAAAAAACGAAGATGATAGAGCAAGATATTGTAATGCTAATTTGAAATTTGTTTATCCAACTATGCCAAATGAATTAAGCAGTAAAATAACAGATGGTAAGATAAAAGGCATAGTTGTGAATGGTGGAGAAAACGAAACTACAATAAAATATAAAACTTATTACACAGATGATAAAGAGCAAGTTTATGTAGAGCTAATTGGTTATTAAAATATTTTTACTCAAACCTTTAAAGGCTTGAGTAAATTTTAAAATTTATAGCTTAATGCAAGTCCTATGCTACCGCCTTTGCTAATATCATTAACATAACCAAATCTTACTCCTGCATAAATATTATTCGCAAATGTATAGCCTAAAGATATATCAAATTCTGCATTCAAATCTTTTTCTTTTATAGTGTCAAAATAATATTTAAGATACACACCGCCACTCATTGTAAAATTATTCTCAAATTGCTTTCTAGCAGCAACACCAGTCTTTAAAAACATTGAATTTGCACTAACATTAATATCATTTGTATCAATATTATAAAACTTAGTTTCAAAACTTCTACTAGCATAACCTAGACCGCCTAACAACGATAAAGACATATCATTACCAACTAAAATTCCATAACCACCAAGTGCTGAAAAACTATTAAAGCTATCTTTGATTTTACCTTTAACATTATATGAATTTACAAAATCACTATTAATTTCAGCATGAGTAAATCTAATATCATATACAAAATGATTTTCTTCATTTGTGTAAAATCTATTTGCATACAAATCAGCTCTACCAACAAAATTATCTTCTAAACTAACTCCATTTTCTTCAACCAAACTAGTTCCATAAATATCCAAACCAACAAAATTGCTTGCAAAAGCATTTACACAAATTAACGAAAAAACTAATTTTTTCATAATATCTCCTAAAATAATTTTAAAAATATAATAATACCCCCCCCCACTCTTAATAAAAGCTTAAAAATAAAATTATTAAAACCAATTTTTAAGGAATTTAATTCTTTATTATTTTATAATCACAAAAATTTTTTAAGCAAAATAAGGAGCTAAAAACACTAAAAAATATGGGACAAAATTTGCCAAAAAGCACGAAATAATAAATAATTTCAAAGCTTGTTATGACTTATTGGACGCTTATTATGAATTAATAAAAAAAGATAAAACAAATTACTCTTATCAAAACTTAGTATCAGCAATACAAAAAGCTAAAAATTAATTCAAGAACTTGAAAGAGATTTTAATGAAGTTATATCTAAAGAAAATCTTGACTTAGAAAAATATAATTTATATAACAAAAAGAAAAATTGTTTTATTCTCTGCTTTAAAAGATATGAAAAGTATTGTATTTGATAATCAATTGTTAGATTATTGATTTAACTTTAACTACTAATTTTAAATTCTTTAAAACTAAAGAATTTAAAATCAAAATCTAATGTTTTGCTCTATATCTAAAAGATAAAGCTATTTTTATATCTTTTTCGTTTATTTTTAATCTCTCTTCAAAATCAGCCAAAGACCTAGCAACCTTTAAAACCTTATTAGCAGCCCTAGCACTTAAATGATAATTATTAATAGCTTTGTTAAAAATATCTCTTGCACTATCTTCTAAAATGCAGTATTTTTTAATATCTTCATCGCTTAATTTACCATTAAACTCATCTTGCTTTCTTATCTCTTTTTGAAAGATAAAAGCCTTTAAAATCTCATCAGCTAAATCCTTGCTACTAACACTTGCTTTTGCGTTCATATCAACCTCATCAACTGCCACATATAAATCAATCCTATCATAAATCGGCTCTGAAATCTTACTTTTATACCTTATAATATCACGCTCAAGGCATTTGCAATTTTGCTCTTTTTTAAAGAGATTTCCACAAGGGCAAGGATTTAAGGCTGATATGAATAAGAATTTAGTTTTATAAGATATTTTTGAATTAACCCTTGAGATATTAATTAGATTATCTTCTAAAGGCTCTCTTAGGCTTTCTATAATTTGCTTATTAAAATAAGTAAATTCATCAAAAAACAAAACCCCATTATTTGCCAAAGCAATTTCGCCTATCCTAGCATTTTTAGTCCCACCACCTAAAATTGAGCTAATAGTTGAGCTTCTATGCGGACTTCTAAAACTTCTAATAGACGAAAAATCAAGCTTCTCGCCATTTAAACTCCTATAAGCATTATTTTCTAAAATCTCATCAACGCTAAGTGGCGGCATTATATAAACTAGCCTTTTAGCGCACATACTTTTACCACTTCCAGGTGAGCCTTCTAACATAATATTGTGCATTCCTAAAGCTGCTATTTTACAAGCTAATTTTGCTTGTTCTTGACCCCTAATATCTATAAAATCTAGTGGGTAATTTGTATTTTTTATATAACTTTTATTATTGATTTTTATTAAAGAATTAAAAATATTTTCATTATAATTTATTCTAAATTTTTCCTTATCTTCGCTAGTAAAAAACTCAAAAGCTTCAAGTAAATTCCCGACAGCAAAACACTGCAAATTATAAATCAAACTAACTTCACTTGCTAAGTCTTTAGGCACTAAAACCTTAGAATTTGGCTTAAATCTAGCTAAAAATAATAAAATAGAAAAAAGCCCCGAAGTGCTTTTAATATCTCCATTTAACCCAAGCTCTCCGAATACATAATAATCATTATCTAAATCTTTTTCATAAAAATATACTAAAAGTGCAATTGCTAAATCAAAATAACTACCATTTTTAGGAATATCTGATGGGCTTAAATTTATTACGATTTTTTTGCAAGGCATTGTAAAATCATCAAGATTAGCAAAAGCTGATTTTATCCTATCTACACTTTCTTTGATACTAGTGCTTGCTAATCCTACTATATTAAAGGCAGGTAAGCCCTTTGACATCATTGCTTCAATATTTATTATATTTAGTTCGTTTGTATAAATTGCTGATTTTATATTTTTCATATTTTTACCTTTTCTTTAGAATACTTTAAGTTTATTAATACAAACATGCAATTTATTTGATAATGTTCAAAATACAATTAAAATACATTCATTCTCTAATATCTAATTTTAAAGCTTCTTTATAAGCTTTAAGGTCATAATCTTCTACTTTTTTAATAAATTTATTAAATTCTTTTTCCATATTATCAATAGTAATGATATTTGTGCCTTCATTGATGGCTTTATTAATACGAGAATTTATATGTTTTTTATAATGTTGTTTATCATTTTGCCAATTATTAATATTATCACTAAATCTTTCATTACCAAAGAAATATATTTTTACATTTTTATATTTTGATAATTTTTCTATACTTAATTTATACAATTTTAAATATTTATCCAAATCTTTTTTATAAGATAATATATGATATGGTGGTATTACTATATGAAAATTTGTTTTTGGATTTTGCTCTATATACTTAACTAAATATTTATCTAATATCCTAGATTCATTGGTAATGGTATAAAGATTTTTTTGATAAACAAAATCTACCTCATCTAAAATATAATCAGGCCTAAAGAATTCTAATTGTAAATTATAATAATTATGCTCTCTTCCTATACAATAATCTTTTTTAGAAAAAAATAAAAAACATTTATAAGGAATTAAACCATTAAAATATGCTTTTATTTTATCTTTAAAATCAATATTAGTATCATATAAATAAGAAAATTGTTTTTTATAATAACTTGTATCTTGAATAACACCATCAAGGGTATAAATAATATTCTTAATATTTTTGGTTTTAAATAAATATTCTAACAAATACGCTCTTTCTTCACTAATAGAACCATCTAAAGTAATATTAATATATTTTCCATTATTTAATTCTTTTGGCTCACTCATTAAAAGCATAGAACTACCTAATAAAACACTATCAAATTCATAATTATCAATTACTCTTTTTGCCGCTATTCTAGTATCTGCTAAATATTTATTAGGATATTTCTCGTTAAAAAGCTGCAATGGGTCGTAAAAATAAACAAGACTAACAATATATAAAAACCCTATCAAAGGAATTATAAAAGCTCCTATAATTATTCTTTTTAAATATCTATTCATAAATATTCCTAAAAGTTAAAATATATAAATTTTGTATAAGCGGTAATATTAAGCTTTAAAATACACCAAATCAGCATAATCCCTATTAATATAAAATATCTATCTTTAAAAATAAACTTTTTATATATATTTAAATGTGAAGACCTAAATAACAAAACAAAAGCTATCATTAAAAGCACAGCATTTAACATAGCACTTTGTCCTATAGTAAAATGCTCTCCCCATTTACCAAATGCAAATAAAGGATTATCTTGAAATAATCTTTGCATATTAGGACTTAGCACAATTTGTCCGTGTATTAAAAACATACTCTTAATAACACTTAAAGCATCATTTATACTAGTAGCTCTAAAAAACACCCAAGTAATATTAATAAACTCAAATGTAATAATCCACATTATTACTTTATAAAACTTACTATTTAATCTATTCTTAAACCAAGTAACATTAGCAAACACACTCATATATACTTTATGAATACATATTGCAATTCCATGTAAGCTTCCCCATATTATAAATCCCCATCCAGCTCCGTGCCAAATTCCACTTATTAAAAAGACTATAAATAAATTTATGTATTGTCTAGATTTGCCAACCCTACTACCACCAAGTGGAATATAAATATAATCTTTTAAAAATTTTCCTAATGTCATATGCCATCTTTGCCAAAACTCTGAAATACTTAAAGACTTATAAGGAGAATTAAAGTTATATAGAAGTTTTATATTAAAAAACAATGCTAAGCCTATCGCCATATCAGAGTATCCACTAAAATCAAAATAAAGCTCAAATGTATAAGCATGGGTTAATACCCAACTTTCAATTAGATTTAATACCCCTCCGCTTTCAACAAAAGCGTAAGCACTATCAACACTAGGTGCTAGATAATCAGCTAAAGCTACTTTTTTAAATAAGCCAATTGTAAAAAACAATAATCCTAAAGCTATGTTTTTATATCTTAATATGAAGTTATTTGGATTTTTAAATTGCGGCATCATATCTTTATAATGCACAATAGGTCCAGCAATTAATTGTGGAAAAAAGCTTACAAATAAACTAAAGTTTATAAATCCTAAAATACCCCCCCCCACGAGAGTTTTTATATCACGCTGATACTTATAACAATCACTTAAAAATGCGATTTGCTGAAAGGTAATAAATGAAATTCCAAGTGGAAGCAGTATGGTTGGATTAATAATATCAAGATTAAAGATATTATTTATATTATCTATAACAAAATATTTATATTTAAAATATCCTAATATTGCTAAGTTTAGCCCTATCCCAAGACTTAGCAAAAGCTTACTTTTATATCGCATTAGTAAATGATAAAAAATATAGTTTATTAGAATATAAGCTATTAATATAAATACAAGCGAATATTTAAAATAAGCATAAAAAACAAAACTAGCAAATATCATAAAAACCTTTGCTAGATTTATTTGCCTATAGTAATTTAGTGTGTGATATAAAATAAATATTATTGGTAAAAATATGAATATGAATAGATTGGAGTTAAAAAGCATTAATCTCTCCTTACTTTTATAGCTCTAAAGCAACACGACTTAAATATCTATCTAATCCTTGTATAAAGTAGTTTTTAATTTTTAGCCTATCATCATCATTTAACTCTTTATAATCACATAATGGAATTTGTAATTGCTTACATAACAAAATATAATTTTGTTTCACATACTTATATGCACTATTTTCACTATGGACAATTATATTTCTTACAGCATATAAGTATTTCATAAAATCATCATTATCTTTATTGACTTGTTTTGGAAAAGTTTTATTTTTTGCCATATTTTCATAAAATAATTTATACATTTCATTGATAAAATCTGTTATATTATCGGTCTTATATAAATTTTTAATATCTATTTTTGAAATTTTATTTAATATAATTTTATTGTTTTTATAGCAAATCATTTCACATAATCTATGAATATTGATAACCCATTTTTCTTTCTCTTGTTTTTGTTCTTCTTCTTCAGTTTTCATGGCAAAATATGCACCTATACCACAAGCAGTAGTTACTGCAGCTGCTATACCTAGTCTTATCCAATTAGTAGGCAACATTCTTTACAATCCTTAAAAATTCATCATAATCTCTAATATATTCATTCTCATCATAATGAGTACTTGCTAAAACCATAAGCTTACATCCATAAGAAAAATTCTTCATCTCACGCCACATATTTTTACCTATATAAAGCCCTATATCTGGACGATTTAGCACCACTTCTTCACGATTTTTTCCATCATCAAGCACAAAAGTGCAAGCCCCATCCATAGCAACTATAACCTGCTCAAGTTCTTTATGTGCGTGCATTCCCCTATCTTGTTCTGGTAAAGTATCATAAATATAATAAACTCTTTTTATCTCAAAAGGTATATTCTTACCACCTTCAAGCGATACCAACTTGCCACGCTCATCACCAAAAACATTCATTTTTATTAATTTATAATTCACTTAATATTTTCCTTTCACAGTTACATTATCAGGAATATTTTTTGTTACTATAGCACCTGCTCCGACAACAGCATTCTTGCCTATCGTAACTCCTGGCAAAATAGTTGCATTCGCACCTATACTTGCTCCTTGTTTTACTATAATTTTTTCTAACTTAAAATCCTTATTCTTTGATTTTGGATATTTATCATTACAAAACGTAGCATTTGGACCTATAAAAACATCGTTCTCTATAATAATTCCATCGTATAAAAATACACCATTTTTAATTGTTACATTATCACCTATAAAAACATCGTTCTCTATAAAACAATGAGAGCAAATATTACAATTTTTACCTATTTTTGCATCCTTTAAAACAACACAAAATTGCCAAATATTTGTTCCAATACCTATATTTTCACTCTGAACATCGGCTAATTTATGTATCATTCTAACCCCTATATTTTTTTATATACCACTTTATGGTTTTTACTATACCGCTATCAAATGTCTCATCAGCTCTCCAACCAAGCTCATTTTCAATCTTACTTGCATCTATTGCGTAGCGTCTATCGTGTCCTGCCCTATCTTCTACAAATGTTAGTAAGTTTTTATAGCTTTCATTTTTTGGTAAAAGCTCATCTAAAATCTCGCATATCTTAGCAACTATCTCAAGGTTTGTGCGTTCGTTTTTACCACCTATGTTATAAGTCTGTCCTGCTTTGCCCTTATGATATGCTATATCAATACCTTTGCAATGATCTAGCACATATAACCAATCACGAATATTTTTACCATCGCCGTATATTGGAATAGGCTTATTTGCAAGAGCATTTCTAATGATAGTTGGGATTAACTTTTCATCGTGTTGTTTTGGTCCGTAGTTATTAGAACAATTTGTAATAATCGTATTTAATCCATAAGTTTCATGATAAGCACGAACTATCATATCAGAACTTGCCTTGCTTGATGAATAAGGAGAATTAGGTGCATATGGAGTGGTTTCGCTAAATAGCCCAGTCTCTCCTAAAGTGCCATAAACTTCATCTGTGCTTATATGATGAAATCTAGCGTTTTTATACTCATCTTTATAGGCAAATGGCTTATTCATCCAGTATTTATAAGCTACATCTAAAAGAGTAAAAGTTCCATTTACATTTGTTTTTATGAAAGCTTCTGGGTTTTTGATAGAATTATCCACATGACTTTCAGCTGCAAAATGAATAACCCCGCTTATATCAAATTCTTTAAATATAAACTCCACTAGCTCTCGGTTACAAATATCACCCTTTATAAATTTAAAGCGTGGATTTTTCTCACATTCTTTTAAGTTTTCAAGATTTCCTGCATATGTTAAAAGGTCAAGATTTATAAGATTATATTCGCTATATTTATCTAAAAAATACGGAACAAAGTTTGAACCTATAAATCCAGCTGTGCCTGTTAATAATATATTTTTCATTTAAGTTCTCCTAGTCTTTTTAAACAATCTTTCACACCTTCGTTCCAGTATGAAATTCCTATTTCAAATTCTTTTTTGATTTTATCTTTATCTAGCACACTATAGCTTGGGCGAGTGGCTTTTGTGGGATATTCGCTAGTTTTTATGGGATTTATTTTGCACTTATTACCGCTTAACTCATTTATGAAATATGCAAAATCATACCAGCTACAAACCCCTTCGTTTGAGTAATGATAAATATTTACGCCACTTTTAAATTTCGTATGTTTGCTAAGTATAAAATCAGCTAAATCTTTAGCATATGTAGGACTTCCGATTTGATCACTTACTATATCCAAACTATCTTTAGTCTTAAAAAGATTTAACATAGTTTTTAAAAAATTCTTACCATAAAAGCTATAAACCCAAGAAGTGCGAATTATGCTAGCGTTTAGGTTCGGTGTATTTAAGATAGCTTGTTCTGCTAATTCTTTTGAATGCCCATATACTCCTAAAGGATTTGTTTTGCTATCTGGCTTATATGGAGTATGATTGGTACCATCAAATACATAATCAGTTGATATGTGGATTAAATAAACATTATGTTTAGCACATATTTTAGCCATTTCTTCAACGCTTTTATGATTTATTAGATAGGCTAAGTCTTTTTCATCTTCGGCTTTATCTACTGCTGTATAGGCTGCTGTGTTGATAATGGTGCTAATTTTATTATGAGTTATAAAATATTTTAAAATAGATGAGTTGCTAATATCAAGCTCATTTTTATTAGTGAAATAAAAATTATCATTATAATTACACGAAAGTTCTTTTAATTCACTTCCAAGTTGTCCATTTGCACCTGTGATTAAAATATTAGCCATAGTAATTTACCCCATATTCAAATAACTCTTTACATTCGCTAAGCATTGGTTGGACTTTATCTTTATCTGATAAAACCATATCATTTGGATAAGCAAAATCTATACTTTTATAGCTAATCCCCCTATCGCATTCGCGTGAGTAGAAATTATCTACTTTGTATGTAAAAATCGCTTCATCACTAAGCACTAAAAATCCATGAGCAAAGCCCCTTGGGATAAATAGTTGTTTTTTGTTTTCGCTACTTAGTTCAACTGCTACATACTCGCCAAATGTAGGGCTACCCACCCTAATATCTACGGCAAAATCTAATACCTTACCACTTATAACCCTTACAAGCTTGCTTTGTGCAAATGGTGGTAACTGATAATGAAGCCCACGAAAGACATTTTTAGAAGATTTGCTTTCATTGTCTTGACAAAAATTAATTCTAAATCCTAAAAAATCATCAATCAAATCTTGCCTAAAAGTCTCGCAAAAATACCCCCTATCATCACTAAAAACCTTTGGCTCTATAATGATTACTCCATCTAATTTCGTTTGTTTGAAGTTCATCTTATTTCTTTTTTGCTTTGATTTGCTTTATCTATTAGATATTTACCATATTGATTTTTGCTTAATGGCTCAGCTAATTTTAAAAGCTGCTCACGGCTAATATACCCCATATCATAGGCTATTTCTTCAAGACAAGCAATTTTAAGAGATTGGCGTTTTTCAATTGTCATCACATAATTGCTTGCCTCTAAAAGCGATTCGTGAGTACCTGTATCAAGCCAAGCAAAACCACGACCCATAAGCTCAACTTTTAATCTATCTTCTTCTAAATACATTTGATTTATGCTTGTGATTTCTAGCTCACCACGATTTGAAGGTTTAACCATTTTTGCTTTTTTTATAACATCATTTGGATAAAAATAAAGCCCTGTTACAGCATAATTGCTCTTAGGCTCTTTTGGCTTTTCTTCTATACTAATTACTTTGCCGTTTTTATCAAATTCTGCTACGCCATAACGCTCAGGGTCTGCTACATAGTAGCCAAAAACAGTAGCTTTGCTTTCTTTTGCATTAACAACGCTTTGTTTTAACATATTTATAAGTCCATGACCATAAAAGATATTATCACCTAAAATTAAGCACACATCATCATCTTGAATAAACTCTTCACCTAACAAAAACGCTTGAGCTAAGCCATCTGGACTTGGCTGCTCTACATAAGAAAACTTAATACCTAAATCACTTCCATCACCTAAAAGTTTTTTGTAACTTGGTAAATCATCAGGTGTTGAGATGATTAAAATATCTTTAATCCCCGAAAGCATTAAAACTGATAACGGATAATATACCATTGGCTTATCGTATATTGCTAAAAGCTGCTTACTTGTTCCTTTTGTGATAGGGTAAAGTCTAGTCCCACTACCCCCTGCTAAAATTATTCCTTTCATTTAGAGTTCCTTGTTAAAGATTAAAAATTTAATACCAAAAATTTTAATATAATATTTGATTTTCAAAATATTGTAGTATTTATATAACTTAATAAAAATCAAATCAAATATTTTTACTTTATCTAAAGGCGCATATTTTTTATAAACATTAAATAGCTCAATATTGTCTTTAATTATAAAATATTCATAACTTATAGTGTCAAAAAAATATTTTTTCATAATATCAACATTTTTTATTGTATTATTATCATGCCATCTATAAGAGAATAATACTTCATCAATAAACTTATATTTTCCAAATTTTACAAGCTGTAAATGCAAATAAAAATCTTCAAGTGGGGCTTCTTTTGTAAAGCAAAATTTATTAAAACATTCTTTTCTAATCAAATATCCATTTGGAACATAATTACCTTTAATTAAGCGTATATAATCAACAAAATTATCATAATCAATATTTTTAACATGAGAGATATTATTTTTATAAAAACTCCAAAATGTATTATGTTTTTTACCAAATTCGACAATTTGTTGTTTGTCATCCCAAGACACTCTTTTAGAGTTGCTATCTATAATTTCACTATCTCCAAGACAAACTACATACTCATTATTATTATCTAAAAAATCTACAAATTTTAATATCGCATCGCTTTTTACCATATCATCAGATGCTATTATATAAATATATTTACCACTTGATAATGAAATAAGTTCATTAAATGTGTCACAAGTTCCTTTATTTTCTCTAGTTTTACAAGTAAATTTTATAAACCTTTTTATACACTCATCTTTTTTTGATTGAATTAAATCCCAAGTTTTATCTTTAGAACCATCATCGATTATTACTAATTCTATATTCTGATAAGTTTGTTTAATAATAGAATCTATAGTTTCTAAAATATATTTTTCATGATTATATGCTGGTATTAAAACAGAAACTAAATTACCACTCATTATCACCCCATTTATTCACTGCTTCCACTACAGATTTAAATTCCGTTTCGCTCATCACAGGAGATATTGGCAAGCTTATCACCTCATTGTGAATTTGTTCTGTTATTGGAAATGATAAATGATTTAGTTCTTTATATGCTTCTTGTTTATGCGGTGGAGTTGGGTAATGGATTATCGTTTCTATACCATTTTCCTTTAAATATTCTTGAAACTTATCTCTATTTTTTACACGCACAACAAATACATGCCATACATGAGATTTATTATCAGTGTATTTTGGTAAAGTTATAAGTTTATTATTTATATTATCTATATAATATTTTGCTATTTCTACTCTTTTTGCATTATCACTATCTAGATATTTTAATTTTACATCAAGCACAGCAGCTTGTATCTCATCTAGTCTTGAGTTAAGCCCCTTATAAATATTACAATATTTTTTATGTGAGCCATAATTTGCCAAAGCTTTTACTTTTTCATAAAGTTCTTTATCATTTGTGGTAATAGCTCCGCCATCCCCAAAACAACCTAAATTCTTTCCAGGATAAAATGAAAATGCAGAAGCATCACCTAGATTTCCAGCTCTTTTACCTTTATAATATACTCCGTGAGCTTGAGCTGAGTCTTCTATAACTTTTAGATTATGCTTTTTTGCAATAGCATTTATCTTATCCATATCACAAACTTGTCCATATAAATGAACTACCATTATAGCTTTTGTTTTAGGTGTTATTTTTTGCTCTATCAAATCAGGATTTATACAATATGTATTAATATCAGGCTCTACAAGAACAGGAGTGCAACCATTATCGCTAATCGCTAAAATACTTGCTATATAAGTATTTGCAGGAACTATTATCTCATCACCATTACTAAAACCATAAGCGTTGATGATAAGTCTTAAAGCATCAAGTCCATTTGCTACACCCAACGCATACTTTGTGCCACAATAATTTGAATAATTTTTACAAAACTCTTCGTTATATTTGCCTTGCAAATACCAACCATTATCTAAAATATCACTTGTTTTAGTCTCTATTTCAGCTCTAAAACGATTATTTATCTTTGCTAAATCTAAAAATTTTATCATAGCTACTCACATTTAGTCATTAAAAATACATACTATTATATTAACATAAAAAATTTTATGTTAATATAATAGTATGGTTTGAAATGATAGAAAAATATTTCAACACATCATTCACGAACATTTGAACATGCAAAAATAAGAGGAGTTAATCATGAAAGCTATAGATGCAGCAAATTATATAATCAATGAAGCTATAGAACAAGGTAAGCCTGTTACAAATCTTAAATTACAAAAAATGCTTTTTCAAGCACAATTAGAAGCTGCTAAAAATGATTGCAAATTAATAGATTCTGACTTTGAAGCTTGGCAATACGGACCGGTATCAAGAGAAGTTTACTCAGAATTTGCAATTTACAGCTCAAACGATATTGATAAAAAACAAGAACAGGTTGAAATCAAAGATGATAAAAAAAAGATTATAGACGCTGTAATAGCAAGTAATATCGATAAAAATACATGGGATTTGGTTGAAGAAAGTCATGTGGAAAATGGTGCATGGGATATAACAATTAAAAATAAAGGTTTAAAAAAAACTATAGATTTTAAAGATATACAAAAAGAAGCAAAAAAAGATAGTAAAAAATGAATAAATCTAATAGTCAATTACAACAATATATTACAAAACTTTTAGTTAAGATTTGTAGAGATGGAAGCAAAATAGATAGCATTATAAACGAAAAAAATATAAAAAAAATTAATGACTTAGCAAATCAACAAGAAAAATATAGTGCTACAGAATTATCAAGTATCATCAAACACGATTCCATTGGTTATGATCCAAAAGATAAAGACAATTACATGTATATCTTAATGCTCATAATAGAATTTTTAAATGCCCTAATTGCACATAAACAACTAAATGAAAATTCTAGAATTTACATGATTTCATTTTTATTCAAAACACAAATGGAGATTATAAACGAAACTAGAGGATTGAACGACAGTCATACAACTAATTTTATGATTGATATTAACAGCCAAATAGGAAATTTAGATAAAAAAATAAAAACATTAAAAGCTAAACAAAAAAACATCGCCAAAGATTACATTGCTATACTCGGTATATTTGCGGCGATTTTTATGGCGTTTGATAGTGGGCTTAAAATAGAGCTTGAAATACTGAGTCAAGTAAATGACTATGCCAAAGGTGTATTAATTATCTTTATAGCTCTATTTACATACATACTATTAAAATCTTTTTATCAATTTATAATAAATGTGTATACCGATAAAGTATTAGAAAAAACAACCAATATATCACTAAAACAAGGCATATTATACTTTATACTTGTGATAGTACTAGCTGGCATTTATTGCTATTTAATTTACCATATAGATGAACAATACGAGCAAAAAATTAAACCTATCGTAAAAGAAGAAATGTTAAAATTACAACAAAAAGAAGAAAAAGAAAGAATAATTATCCATAACAACACAAGTTCAACACAAAATCAAGAGAATGGCTTAGTTCAACAGCAAAAAACAAACAATAAACAAATTAAAACTAATAAAAATAGTGATATATGTAAACCTATTCAAAAATAATATTATCAATACATATTTTTTTGTATTGATAATATTAAGATATTAAAAAAATTTTTTAAATATCCATCTTTTTTATAGTATTTTATAGCAAAAGAACATTCATCTTTCTTAAGTCTTGCAAGGTATTTTTTAACAAAATCATCATCAAAATTATATTTTTTTGATGAATTTTTGATAAGTAAAGCTATATTTTGATAATCACTCATACTTTTTTCAAATCCAGCTTTACTAAGATTTTTAGTTACCGAAGTATCTTGCAAATAATACTTATAAAAACATTTATTTAGCATTTTAACATTTTTAGCCACATTTAAAACATGATAAAATACAAGAACATCTTCGGTAATATTTGTTTGCACCTTATCATCCACACTATCTATACACTCAAGTGCTTTTAAATACATATCTTTTTTATATATTTTAAGCCATAAAACCCATTTACTCTTATTATCTATAAAAAACTTTCTAAATTCATTTATATTATAAGTCTTGCTCTCATCAATAGTTTTAACCAAAATATCTTGTCTATCATCTTCATAAATAATGCCGTTAAAATATATAAAATCTACATTATACCTTTCTATCTCATCACATAGTATTTCACAAGCATTAAGCTCTAGCTCATCATCAGGGTCTAAAAACATTAAGTATTTTCCACTAGCATTTAAAGCTCCAGCTCTTTTTGCTCTAAAAATGCCTTGATTTGTTATGTTATCAACAAGCTTTATTCTGTTATCTTTTTGCATATATTCTTGTATGATTTTTACGCTATCATCTTGTCCCTTATCATCTACAAAAACTATTTCTATATCTTTTAAACTTTGATTTAAACAACACTCAATTGCTCTTTTTAAATATGCACTAGAATTATAAACAGGGATTATTATTGATATTTTTGGCATTATTCACCTCTTGCTTTATTCATTAAATTATTAAACAAATACTGTATATATCCAACATTAATTACATTATAGTTATTTCTAAAATATATTATTATATAACGGGTTGAAAGGATTTTTTTAGTGTATTTATAATCTTAGCAAAATATAAAAACTCTTCTATTTTCCTTTAATAATAACATCATCTAAAATACTCTTGCTTAAATATTATTTAATATATCTTATTACCAATTATATATTCTCTTTATATCTTATAATGCTTCATTAAATTAGAAAATTAAGCACTAACAAAAAAACTTAAATTACCATAATATATCAAAACAAAACCACCAACAAAAATATCTATCATTTTGCAGTAATATCTCATATTAGTAGTATTTTAAAAACATATATTAAATTATAATCATTTATTTATTTTTACTAGTCCACAATTAATTTTATTCCACAACATATAAAGACACCTTAGTGTTGCCAAATCTCAAAATCAATACTATAATTAGCCATACTATAACCACTTATTAATCACTTATATGAATATTTTTTATCTCACCACTTCTACGCACCTTTACAATCTCAAATTCCAAACAAAAATACGCTAGTAACCATCGCATAATTAAAATGTAAAATTCTCATCAAAAGCTACGCAAAATTCTTACTCACACAAAATTAACTAAATATTCTTTAGTATTATTTATATCAGCCAAGCATAAACACCTACAAACTTCATAAAATTTATTTTTACCAATTAGCTTTGCAAAGTATATTTTTACAAATAATCGCTGAAATTACATAAGATTTCTCTATATCAAAATTATCATTATTATCATAAAAATTTGTTGGTATTATAAAGGTAAAATTTGTAGTATACTTGATATTATAAGATTAAAATATCATAAATAATATTGTTATTTTTTGCCATAACACAAAATCCGTTTATATACTCAAGCTGCTATCTAATCAAGATTTCTTTTATAAACTGTTTTACATTTTTTAGATAAATACAACTTAAGCCTAAAAATAAAAGCTTTTTAAATTCATTCAAATACAAACTATGGATTATATTATTTTGAATTCACAAATTTTCATCTACAAAATCATCTCCATAGATATTATTTACTATAATACTACGGACTTTGACAACTACTAAAATTGCATAGCATATCTTTTACTCAATTAAGTATTTGTTTTACTTTTACTTGAGTTTTTAAATCTAATTCATCACAACCAAACTAAAAAGCGCTTTATATCCTATCATATAATTCTTGTATATTTTCGAATTTTATACCTACTATCTTGCTAATATTTATATTTTTATATTGATAAATTTACTTCAAAAGACTTAAATATCTTAAGAAAACACAATTTCATTACACCTCCGCCTATAAATCACTAAAAATTGTTAATGTTTATTGAATATTATAAAAGTTCTTTCGCATAGTTTTGTATTTCACTCAAGCGTTAATAAAAATAAAGACTTATTATCAAAAATCCTAAGAAATTGTTTAGGCATAAGACTTCTACTAAGTGGCCAAAGCCTAGTCCCACTCCCCCCACATAAAATTATATTAACCATAACTTTTCCAATCTTGAATATAAATAGGGTATTATTGCTAAAATTTTTTAATATTTACGAAAGAGATTTGAAATGATAAATTATCAAGAGTATTTTGAAAAAACTTCGCAAGAAAACATAAGCCTTTATCTAAAAAGAATGAATGAAGAAAGACAAAGTGGCGAAGTTGGGTTTTATGATTTGCCTTTAGAATTTGATTTAGGAATTTCAAAACTTCAAAAAGTAAAAGAAAAATTTGCTAACAAAAGTCATTTTATAGTTATTGGAATGGGTGGAAGTAGTGTTGGCACTAGGGCGATTACTAGTTTTTTGGGGATAAAAAATATTGATTATTTAGACAATATTTCAAGCACTCTTTTTAATGAAATATTAGAAAAAATTGACCTTGAAAAAACGCTTTTCATATTAGTATCAAAATCTGGAAATACAATTGAATGTATAAGTTATTTTAGGATTTTGCTTGATGTTTTAGGTTTAAATGTAGATGATTTAAAGCATCACTTAATAGGAATTTGTATGCAAAATACCAAATTTTATGAGTTTTTAAAGACAAATGAAATAACGCATTTTGATATAGAAGAAAATGTTAGCGGTAGATTTTCAGTGCTTAGTAATGTTGGACTTGTGCCGTTATTTTTAGCAGGGGCTAATGTTGATGAGCTTATCAAAGGCGCTAAAGATTGTATGAACGAGCAAAAAACAAAAGAACATATACTTAATCTAGCCTACACGCTAAGCACAAAAATGATAAATAAAAATTATGTTTTATTCACTTATTGTGAAGAATTACGCCATTTTAACGAATGGTTCGTTCAACTTGTAGCCGAAAGTCTTGGGAAATTTAAAGAATACAAACGCGTAGGACTTACACCAATTAGTCTAATAGGACCAAAAGACCAGCATTCGTTTTTACAACTCATAATTGAAGGGCCAAAAGATAAATTCGTAGAATTTATCCGTATAAAACCAAATCCAAATAGCCCCAAAATAAAGCACATAAAAGGACTTGAAAATCTTGAAAATCAAAGCGTAGGACATAGTTTAGATGAGCTACTTTACGCTCAAAGCAAATCGTGTCTTGATGCGATAAAAGCTGAAGGAATAGAAACAAGTCTAATTGAGCTTGATGGCAAAAGTGCTTACAATATCGGATATTTAATATATTATTATGAGTTATTAGTTGGTGCTTGTGGGCTTATGATAGGCATTAGTACTTACGATCAACCTGGTGTTGAAAGTGCAAAAAAACTTCTAAAAATATTATTAACTACAAAATAATCATAAAATAAAATTAGGAATTTCAAATTCCTAATTTTTAACTATCTTATAAAGTCTTAATGTATTTAGCTAAAGCTTTAAAATCTTCATCATTTAGATTTTTTACTTGTAATTGCATAGTTTTTTGAGATTTACCACCAAAGGTTCCCGCCTTATATCCACTTAAAGCTTCATAAATTTCGCTCTCGCTTAAAGTATTTATTACAACTTCAGCCCCAGGAGCTAATTTTTCTGCATTTTTTCCATGACAGGCAATACATTTTTTAAATAAAGTCGCCGCATCAGTTTTTAAAACATTTTCAACACTACTACTAACCTTATCAATGCCATCAGTAATTGCTTTAGCTGCACTATCTGTGCTTTCTTTTATTGTATTTGCAACTTCATTGGTGCTTTCTTTTAAATTGTTAGCAACGCTTTTTGTAGTATCACTAATGCTATCTACTGCAGAATTTATCATAGGTTCAACTTGATTTGCAGCAGTATTTATATGTTCATCAACCTTTGTTGCCACATTATCTACAATTGTATCTATTTTCTTAGCCACTTCTTCAGTGCTTGATTTTACATTTTGACTAAGCTCTTGAGCTGGTTTTTGCTCTTCTTTTTTATCGTTACAACCTGTTTGAATTATTAAAGCACTAATTGCTGCTAAACTTAAAAATATTTTTTTCATATTTTCTCCTTAAATAAATTAAAAGGCAAAATACTAGCATTTTTTAATAATTGTAATATTAAAATAAAAAATTAATTTATTATATATTATTTTATATAATAAGCTTTTAAATTCAGTTTTATTAAAGATTTTTTAATATATAATTTTTTATATTTTAAAGGAGTAAGTATGAAAAAAGCATTATTATTTTTAAGTTTAAGTTCTTTTGCATTAGCAAATACTTTAAATATCGCAGCAGCTGCAAACATAAGCTATCCACTAAACGAATTAAAGCAAAAATTTGAAAAACTACACCCAGATATAAAACTTAATGTCAATACAGGCGCTAGTGGTAGCTTTAACGCACAAATTAAAAATGGAGCAAATTATGATGTATTCTTATCTGCAAATATGGAATTTGCTAAAGATTTAGAAGAATTAACTAAAAATCAAGCAATCACTTATGCAAAAGGAAAGCTAATATTATTTTCAGCTAAAAAAAAGCCTAATTTAGATGATTTAAAAACCGCATCTTGTATAGCTATAGCAAACCCAAACACAGCTCCTTATGGAAAAGCAGCTAAAGAAGTATTAAATCAAATTCCAAATAGTTCAAACATAATAACGGCTACAAATATTTCAGCAACATTACTACAAGCTACAAAAGCTTGTGATTATGCTTTTGTAGCAGCGTCTAGCGTAGAGCAAATTAAAGAATTAGGTTTTAGTGATGAAAACATATTAAAAATTGATGATAAATTATACGAACCAATTTTACAAGGTATGATAATTACAAGTAAAGAAAAAAATGCTAAAGTGTTTTATGATTTTATATTAAGCCCTGATGCAAAGGAAATTTTTAATAAATATGGCTATGAATGAGCTGGATTTAAAACACGATTTTAAAGACTTTAAAATAAATGCTAGATTAAGCTTTGATGATGGAGAAATTATCGCGTTGTTTGGTGATAGCGGAAGTGGTAAAAGCACTATTTTAAAATTAATAGCTGGGCTTATTAATAAGCCCTTGCTAAAAGATATTGCTTTTTTATTTCAAGATTGCACATTATTTGATAATTTTAATGTATATGAAAATCTAGTTTTTACAAATACTAAAACTCTTTTAGATGATTTAAAATATATTTTTGGTAAAAAATTAGATAAAAATACAAGTAATTTTTACGATGAATTATTAAAACTAGCTAATTTAGAAGAGCACAAAACTAAAAAAATCAGCACTCTAAGCGGAGGACAAAAACAAAGACTAGCATTAATTTGTGCCTTAAGCAAAAATGCAAAATATATATTATTAGACGAGCCTTTAAGTGCACTTGATGATAGTAACAAAATAGCACTTATAAAACTAATCAAAAAAATAAATCAAGACTACAAAAGAACAATTATTTTTGTATCTCATTCGTGTTTTGAAATAAATGCCCTTGCTGATAAAATATATTTTGTAAAAAATGGTAGTTTTGAAAAATGTCTTAATAAAGAAGAATTTTTTATAGAAAAAATCCAAAATAATGAGTTTTTATGCAAGAATTAACACCAATTTTCTTATCACTTAAGTTATCTTTCGTAACTACTATAATATTATTTTTTATTTGCTTATATCCTGCATTTTATCTAAGCCAAAAAGAGTTTTTTGGTAAAAAAATACTATTAAGCATAATTTCATTGCCACTTGTGCTACCCCCTACCGTTTTAGGCTTTTATTTATTGGTGCTATTAAGTCCTAATAATTATTTAGGGCAATTTTTAGCTAAATTTGATATTAAACTTGTTTTTAATTTTAAGGCTTTATTGATTGCTTCAATAATTTATTCTATGCCTTTTATGTTTAATCCTATTTATAGTGCGTTTAATGCTTTGCCTAAAAATCTTTTTGATAGAGCTAAATTACTTGAAAAATCTCAAGCTAACATAATATTTCGCCTTTGTTTGCCGCTAACAATCCCTAGTATAATAAGTGCTAGTGTTATGAGTTTTGCTCATACTATGGGAGAATTTGGTGTAGTAATGATGGTAGGCGGTAGCGTAGCAGGAGAGACAAAAGTCGCTTCTATTGCCGTATTTGAAGCATTAGAAACACTAGATTTAAATAAAGCAAATGAGCTTAGTATAATATTATTAGCCATTTCTTTTATTATTTTATTTGCCTTACAATTTATAAAACAAAATAAATATAAATCCTAATTCAAATTCTTTAAACTAAAGAATAAATAATGATAAAAATTGAGAGTATAGAGAATATAATAATAGATTAAAAGCTGTAGGGTAAAACTTAAAGAAGAGCCTATTTTCAAAATAAAATAAATAATATAGGAAAATATTATACAAAACAACAATGAGCCTATTTTGTGATGAATAGAAAAAAATCTTTTTTCGTATCTCTTTATTATATATTTGTTTTCATATGGGATTTAGCAACTTTACTGATTGGAATATGTTTTATAGATTTAGATAATTTTTTAGCAAATATTATTGGTTTTATTATAGTTGCTATTATACCTTATCATTTTTTTTGTGCAATTGATATTAAAACGGTTATTTGTTATGAAGATTTTTTCATAATTAAGAGAAAGTTTTGCACTCAAAAGGTTTGCTATAGAAAATTTAAAGATTATTGGTTTTTTACTTCTATTACTAATAATAATATAGTAGTTAGGTTTAAGAAATTTCAATTTCCGATACATATAAATCAAAATATGTTTACACAAGATGAAATTAAAAATTTTATTGAAATTTTAGAAAAAAATAATATAAAGCGTTATAGGTGGTTTGATTAATTAAGTATTATAAATACTACTGAAAGGATTTTATGAAACTAGTATTTCTTGCTATGATAGTTGTAGGATTTGCATTCTTATGTGAAGCTTACCCGTATAAAAAATTTAATGCTAAACTTTTCTTTAAATGTGTATTTTGCTTTCGTTATTTTAAAGTAATTTCAAAAGAATATAAACCAAAAGATAAAAACCACATATATTATAATTTTATAGAAAATTTTCTTTATTATTTTAAATTTGTAATATTAGTTCTTTCATATACGCTTTTTTATTCTGGAATACTATTATTATGCCTTAATCTAACCCTTTAGATTAAAAAATTTATAAGCTATTTTTTATTACACTAAAAAATACTACCACAATCATTTCCTAAATCATCTTATAAAGCATTTTAGAAATAACTCTTATCAAACTACATTAAAAATATTTAAGATAAATTCCTATATTAAATAAAATAAAAATTTATCTATCAATTTGTATTAAACCCACTACTCAACATCATTATATCTATATTATCCACAGCTTATTTATTTAATTAAAAAAGCTTTTAAAAACATTATTTATCCTA